>NZ_JBHUWD010000007.1:0-120181 GCF_042670205.1 Luteimicrobium sp. NPDC057192
TCGCGGCGGATCGTCGCTTCGGAGGCGCCGACCAGGGTGGCGAGGTCGTGCAGGGAGACCAGGCCGTGCTCGTTCACGTGCTCGACGATCGCGCGTCGGCGGGTGAAGGGATGCATCGCTGTTCTCCGTCGTCAGGTGCAGAGGCCGGCCGGTCGCCCGCCCCGCTCTGGATGTTAACGTCACCAATCATGCGATCCCAACCTGACAGCGACGGACAGATGCCGACCGTCCGCGCGGATATGCTCGGTCCCATGTCGACCGAGGGCGGGCCGCGCGCAGGCCGGGCACGGGGGCGCACGAGGATCGGTCCGTCGATCGGCGACGTGGCCCGCGAGGCGGGCGTCTCCGCGCAGACGGTCTCCCGGGTCTCCACCGGCGCGGACAACGTCCGGCCGGACACCCGCCAGCGCGTCCTCGACGCCATGGAGAAGCTGGGCTACTCGCCCAACCATGCGGCGCGCGCGCTGCGGTACGGGAGCTTCGGGGCGATCGGGATCATCGCCCACCAGCTCGCGCGCACCGGCGAGTCGCGCACCGTCGAGGCCGTGGTCGAGGCGGCGCGCCAGAAGGGCTACACCACGAGCCTGGTCGACGTCCGCTCGCCCTCGTCGACGGACCTCGACGACGCGGTCAAGCAGCTCGACCACCAGTCGATCGACGGCCTCGTGATCATCCGTGCCGAGACGGCCACGCCCGACTCGCTCGCTCTGCCGCGGCGCCTCCCGGTCGCGGTCTCGGACTCGCGCTTCGTCGGGCACCATCCCGCGGTCGGCGCGGACCAGCGCGGCGGCACGCTGGCGGCGGTCGAGCACCTGCTGGGCCTCGGCCACCGGACCGTCCATCACCTCGCCGGCCCCGAGGAGTCGGCGCCTGCCGAGGTTCGCGTCCAGGTCTGGCGCGAGGCCCTGCGCGACGCGAGCCGCGACGTGCCCGAGCCGCTCCGCGGCGACTGGACCTCGCGGTCCGGGTACGAGCTCGGCGTCCGCGTCGCCGACGACCCGGCCGTGACCGCGGTCTTCGCCGCGAACGACGAGATGGCCGCCGGCCTCATGCGCGCGCTCTACGAGCGCGGGCTGCGCGTGCCCGACGACGTGAGCGTCGTCGGGTTCGACGGCATCCCCCTCGCCGAGTACTTCTGGCCGCCGCTCACGACCGTCCGCCAGGACTTCCACCGGATCGGCGAGGAGCTCGTCGCGCTGCTCGCGCGCCAGCTCGAGGGCGAGGTCATGACCGACCACCGGACGGTCGTCCCGACCGAGCTCGTGGTGCGGGCGAGCACCACGACCCCGGGCCGACGGGGTTCGTAGCCTGAGGTGTGCCTTCGCGCCGTCCGGGCACGGCGCGGTCGGCGCGCGGCGCACCGGGCGCGCGCGGCTCATCGTCACCGAACCGTGATCACGCGCGGTTGACGACCCGGCCCATGTGAATGCATGATCGGTTCTGTTCATGTTTACGCAAACATCTGTGCTCCGCTGACATGAATGGTGACGTCACCATGTGGAGCACCCCGAGGAAGAGGTTGACGACGATGTCCCAAGCGGCTCCCGCGGTCACACGTGCCGCGGACACCGGGCCCGTCCGACGGCGCCGTGCGGTCTCAGCCCGGCACCGGTGGACCGGCTGGGGGTTCCTCGGCCCGTTCGCGCTCGTGTTCGCGCTCGTGTTCCTCGCGCCCCTGGTCTACTCGATCTACCTGAGCCTGTTCCGCAACCAGCTCGTCGGCGGGAACTCGTTCGTGGGGCTCGACAACTACACGCAGGCGCTGCAGGACCCCGAGTTCTGGTCCGGCTTCGGCCGGGTCGCCCTGTTCCTCGTGGTGCAGGTGCCGATCATGCTCGGCATCGCGCTCCTCGTGGCGCTGGCGATCGACAGCGGGCGGCTCTACGGCAAGACCTTCTTCCGGATCTCGATCTTCATGCCGTACGCGGTCCCCGCCGTCGTCGCGAGCCTGCTCTGGGGCTTCATGTACGGCTCGCGGTTCGGGCTCGTCGGGAACCTCAACGACGCGTTCGGGTGGCACCTGCCCAACCCGCTCGCCCCGAGCTGGATCCTCGCCTCGATCGGCAACATCGTCACGTGGGAGTTCGTCGGCTACAACATGCTGATCTTCTACGCGGCGCTCCGCGTCATCCCGACGTCGCTGTACGAGGCGGCCGAGATCGACGGGGCGAGCCAGTGGCGCATCGTCCGGCACATCAAGGTGCCGGCCATCCGCGGCTCGCTCGTCATCGCGACGATCTTCTCGATCATCGGCAGCTTCCAGCTCTTCAACGAGCCGAGCATCCTCAAGTCGCTCGCGCCGAACTCGATCTCCACCTACTTCACGCCCAACCTGTACGCGTACTCGCTGTCCTTCTCCGGGCAGCAGTACAACTACTCGGCGACGATCGCGATCGTCATGGGCGTCATCACGATGATCATCGCCTACGCGGTCCAGCTGCGTGGCATGCGACGGGGGAACTGACCCATGGCCGCGAGCACCCTCTCCCCGCGCGTCACGCGCCCCGCGACCGCCGGCCGTCGTCGGACGCACAGCGTCGACAAGCCGCGCCGGTCGGTCACGCTCACCGTCCTGACCTGCATCGTCCTCCTGTACGCGCTGGTCCCGCTGGCGTGGCTCGTCATCAACTCCACGAAGACCCAGGCGGGCCTGTTCTCGTCGTTCGGGCTCTGGTTCGACAGCGACTTCGCCCTGTGGAGCAACATCCACGACACGCTGACCTACGACAACGGCATCTTCCTGCGCTGGCTGCTCAACACCCTGCTGTACGTGGTGGTGGGCGCCGGGGGAGCCACGCTCCTCGCGACCCTCGGCGGGTACGCGATGGCGAAGTTCAGCTTTCCCGGCAAGAAGGCCGTGTTCGCCGTCGTCATCGGCGCGGTCGCGGTGCCCGGGACGGCGCTCGCCGTGCCGACGTTCCTCCTGTTCAGCAAGCTCGGGCTCACCAACACGCCGTGGGCGGTGATCCTGCCCTCGCTGATCTCGCCCTTCGGGCTCTACCTCATGTGGGTGTTCGCGAACGACGCGATCCCCACCGAGCTGCTCGAGGCCGCCCGCATGGACGGCGCGGGCGAGGTCCGGACGTTCTTCAAGGTCAGCGCCCCGCTGCTCGCCCCGGGCCTCGTCACGGTCCTGCTGTTCACGATGGTCGCGACGTGGAACAACTACTTCCTTCCGCTGATCATGCTCAAGGACCCCCACTGGTACCCGCTCGTGCTCGGGCTCAACCAGTGGAACGCGCAGGCGGCGACCGCCGGCGGCCAGGCGATCTTCAACCTCGTCATCACCGGCTCGCTCCTCACGATCGTGCCGCTCATCGCGGCCTTCCTGCTGCTCCAGCGCTTCTGGCAGTCCGGCCTCGCGGCCGGCGGCGTCAAGGAGTGAGCCTCACCCACCGCGCGCCCGCGCACCCCGAGGCCGGCCGCGCCCGTCCGGTCTCGACCACGAAGAAGTGAGAGGAATCCCCATGTCCCGCATCACCCGACGCAGCCGGCTCCTCGCCGGTGGCGCGATCGTCGGAGCCCTGTCGCTCGCGCTCGCCGCGTGCAGCAGCTCCTCCGACGACTCCGGCAGCACGCCGAAGCCCGCGAACACGTCCGCGGTCGAGGACGCGCTCGCCAAGGGCGGCTCCATCACGGTGTGGGCGTGGGAGCCCACCCTCAAGGACGTCGTCCCCGCGTTCGAGAAGAAGTACCCGAACGTCAAGGTGAACCTCGTGAACGCCGGCACCGGCAACGACCAGTACACCGCGCTGCAGAACGCGATCAAGGCCGGCAAGGGCGTGCCCGACGTCGCGCAGATCGAGTACTACGCGCTGCCGCAGTTCGCGCTCGGCAAGTCCGTGGCCGACCTCAGCGAGTTCGGTGCGGCGTCGCTCGACGGCACCTTCACGCCCGGGCCGTGGAACTCGGTCAAGCAGGGGAACGCGATCGACGGCCTGCCCATGGACTCGGGCCCCATGGCGCTCTTCTACAACAAGAAGGTCTTCGACAAGTACAAGCTGACCGTCCCGACGACGTGGGACGAGTACGTCGCGGACGCGCAGAAGCTCCACGCCGCGAACCCCAAGGCGTACATCACCAACGACACCGGTGACGCCGGCTTCACGACCAGCATGATCTGGCAGGCCGGCGGCAAGCCGTACACCGTCGACGGCACGAACGTGAAGATCGACTTCACGAACGACGCCGGGACGCAGAAGTTCGCGTCGACCTGGCAGAAGCTCCTCGACGGCAAGCTCGTCGCCCCCGTCAGCTCCTGGAGCGACGAGTGGTACAAGGGCCTCGGCGACGGCACGATCGCGACCCTCGCGATCGGCGCCTGGATGCCCGCCAACCTCGAGTCGGGCGTGCCCGCCGCGAAGGGCGACTGGCGGGTCGCGCCGCTGCCGCAGTGGACGGCCGGCGAGAAGGCCAGCTCCGAGAACGGCGGCTCGTCGCTCGCCGTGACCGACGCCAGCAGCAACAAGGCGCTCGCGTACGCGTTCACGAAGTTCGCGACCGTCGACGAGGGCGTCCAGATCCGAGTCGACGGCGGCGCCTTCCCGGCGACGACCGCGACCCTGAAGTCGCAGGACTTCCTGTCGGCCACGTCCGACTATTTCGGCGGCCAGAAGATCAACGAGGTCCTCGCGCAGTCGGCGGAGGACGTCGTGACGGGCTGGAGCTACCTGCCCTTCCAGGTCTACGCGAACTCGATCTTCAACGACACCGTCGGCAAGGCCTACAACGGCGGCACGACGCTCACCGACGGTCTTAAGGCGTGGCAGGACAAGTCGGTCGAGTACGGCAACCAGCAGGGCTTCTCGGTCAACAAGTAGCCCGCACCCCCGCGGCCGACGGCGACGCCGTCGGCCGCGGGGGCCCGGCGCCGACCGCGCCGCCACCACGAGCCCCACCCCGGAGGACAGACCCATGACACCGCCCGTCCAGCACCGCTGGCTCCGCCGGCCGGCCCAGGACAGTCGCCTCGCCGACGCCTCCGCCGACGGCGCCCTGCGCGTGGCCTACGGCGCCGACTACAACCCGGAGCAGTGGCCCCGGGAGGTGTGGGCGGAGGACGCGCGCCTCATGCGGGAGGCCGGCGTGAACATCGTGACGCTGGCCGTCTTCAGCTGGGCCAAGCTGCAGCCGGCCGCCGACACGTGGGACTTCGCGTGGCTCGACGAGGTCATGGACCTCATGCACGCGAACGGGATCGCGGTCGACCTCGCCACCGCGACCGCCTCGCCGCCGCCGTGGCTCACGACCGCGCACCCCGAGATCCTGCCCGTGAACGAGCGTGGCGAGACCCTGTGGCCGGGTGCGCGCCAGCACTGGCGGCCCACCTCGCCGGTGTTCCGCGAGCACGCGCTCCGGCTCGTGCGCGCGATGGCGGAGCGGTACGGCGACCACCCGGCGCTGGTCGCGTGGCACGTGTCCAACGAGCTCGGCTGCCACAACGTGTACGACTACTCGTCGGACGCGGCGGACGCGTTCCGGTCCTGGCTGCGCGACCGGTACAAGACGTCCGACGCGCTCAACGACGCGTGGGGGACGAGCTTCTGGTCCCAGCGCTACGGGTCGTTCGACGAGGTGCTGCCGCCCCGTCTCGCGGCGAGCTACCCCAACCCGACGCAGCAGCTCGACTTCAAGCGGTTCTCGTCCGACGCGCTGCGCGACCACTTCCGCGCCGAGGCCGCCGTGCTCCGCCGGCTCACGCCGGACGTCCCGGTGACGACGAACTTCATGGTCATGGGCGAGACGCGCGGCATGGACTACGCCGACTGGGCGGCGGACCTCGACTTCGTGTCGAACGACCACTACCGCCAGGCCGTCGAGCGCGCGGACGACGAGCTGTCGTTCTCCGCGAACCTCACGTCCGGCATCGCCGGCGGCAAGCCGTGGTACCTCATGGAGCACGCCACGAGCGCCGTCAACTGGCAGGACGTCAACCTGCCGAAGAGCACCGCGATGCTGCTGCACGACGCGCTCACGCACGTCGCGCACGGAGCGGACGCCGTGTGCTTCTTCCAGTGGCGCGCGTCGGCGTCGGGCGCCGAGAAGTACCACTCGGGGATGCTCCCGCACGCCGGACCCGACTCGGAGCTCTTCCGCGGCGTCGTCCGGCTGGGCCGGACGCTCGAGGCGCTCGCGCCCGTCGTGGGCTCGGTGCGTGAGGCCGCGCCCGTCGCGATCCTGTTCGACTGGGACTCGTGGTGGGCGAGCGAGCTCGACTCGCACCCCACCTCGCTGCTGCGGTACCGGCAGGAGGCGCTCGACTGGTACGGCGCGCTCCTCGACGCGGGCGTCCGGGCGGACGTCGTCCCGGTGGACGCCGACCTGTCGGGCTACGCGATGGTCGTCGCGCCCGTGCTGTACCTCGTGCCGGAGGAGACCGCCGAGCGCCTGCGCACCTACGTCGAGGACGGCGGCCACCTCGTCGCCACGTACTTCTCGGGGATCGCCGACGCCGACGACCGGATCTACCTCGGCGGCTACCCGGGTGCGCTGCGCGACGTCCTCGGCGTCCGCGTCGAGGAGTTCGCGCCGCTGCTCGAGGGCGACTCCGTGCGCCTGTCGACCGGCGCGGTCGGCACGCTGTGGAGCGAGCCGGTCCAGCTCACGGACCCCGCCACCGCGGTGGTCGCGTCGTACCTGTCCGGGCCGCTCGCCGGCCGCCCCGCGGTCACCCGGCGTTCCGCCGGCCGCGGGTCCGCGGCCTACGTGTCGACCCGGCTCGGCGTCGAGGGCATCGCGACCGTGCTGCCCTCGCTGCTCGACGGCGCCGAGGTCGCGAGCGAGCTCCCGGCGTCCGCGCGGGGCACCGTCGAGCGGGTCGTCCGGACGGACGGCACCGACACGTTCGTCTTCCTCGTGAACCGCACCGCGGGCCGCGTCACCGTCGCCGCCCCGGGCGAGCTCCTCGTGGGCGAGCGCGACGACGGCGTGGTCGCGCTGGGCGCGCACGGTGTCGCCGTCCTGCGCACCGGGCCCGCCACCTCCTGACCCGACGCCCCCTCCGCCCGGGCGCTGCCCGCGGAGGGGGCGTCGTCGCCAGGGATGGTGACGTCACCATCCCTGGCTGAGGGCGCCGTCGGCGGCCCCCTCGATCCTGTTCCGCAACGATGCAGAGAGGCTCGACCCATGGCACCACTGAAGGAACCCGGCGGCGCGTCGCGACGCCGGAGCCGGAAGGCGGGAGCCGGCGTCGCCGGCGCGGCCGCCGCAGCCCTGGCGCTCACCGGCACCGTCGCGGGCACCGCAGCCGCGGCCCCGACGGCGCAGCCCACCGCCGCGGCCGCCGCGGCCACCGATCCGGGCCTCGTGATCACGCCCGACGCGTCGCAGCAGGGACCCGCGTTCGAGGGTTGGGGCACGAGCCTCGCCTGGTTCGCCGAGGTCAGCGGCGGCTACTCCGACGAGGTGAAGGACAAGCTCGCCGACCTCGTGTTCGGCGAGGACGGCCTGAACCTCAACATCGCGCGCTTCAACATCGGCGGCGGCAACGCGCCCGACGTCCCCGCGTACCTGCGGCCGGGCGGCGCGATCCCGGGCTGGTGGAAGGCGCCCGCCGGGACGACGCGCACCGACGTCGACTGGTGGGACCCCGACGACCCGGCCGACTGGAACTGGGACGCCGACCCCAACCAGACCTGGTGGATCGACAAGGTCAAGCAGCTCGACGCCACCAAGGACCAGCCCACGACGTGGGAGGCGTTCAGCAACTCCCCGCCGTGGTTCATGACGACGAGCGGCTACGTGTCCGGCAGCTTCGGCGCCACGACCGACCAGCTCAAGACCGGCTCGGTCGACGACTACACGCGCTACCTCACCGAGGTCGTGGACCACCTCGAGCAGTCCCACGGGATCAGCTTCGCGTCGATCGACCCGTTCAACGAGCCCAACACCAACTACTGGGGCACGACGCTCGGCAGCGACGGCAACCCGACGGGCGGCCGCCAGGAGGGCGCGCACATGAGCCCGGCGCTCATGTCGAAGGTCGCGGTCTCGCTGCAGGCCGCGCTCGGTTCCTCGAGCACCAGGGCGCAGATCGCGGCCATGGACGAGACGAACCCGGGCACGTTCGTCACCGACTGGTTCGGCTACACCGACGCGGCCCGCGCGGCCGTGAGCCGGCTCAACGTCCACACGTACGGGACCGGGCAGCGCACCGCCGTCCGCGACATCGCCAAGGCGGTCGACAAGCCGCTGTGGATGAGCGAGGTCGAGGGCTCGTGGGGGAGCGGGCAGAGCTTCACGAGCATGGACCCGGGCATCGGCATGGCGTCCCACATCACCGACGACCTGCGCGAGCTCGACCCGTCGGCGTGGGTGCTGTGGCAGCCCGTCGAGGACTACGACAACATGGCGCCCGGCGGCGAGAGCGCGGCCGGTGCGAACTGGGGCGAGATCCAGATGCCGTTCGACTGCACGTCGACCGACACGCTCGCGGACTGCCAGATCCGGACCAACACCAAGTTCGACACCATCCGGAACTTCACGCACTACATCCGCCCCGGCGACCACCTCGTGCCCACGAACGACACCGCCAGCACCGCCGCGGTGGACGCGTCGGGCACGGGCGCGACGGTCGTCCACACCAACGACGCGACGAGCGCCCAGACCCTCACGCTCGACCTCGGGACGTTCGCGCACACCGAGGGCGCGACGGTCACGCCCGTCGTCACCTCGGCCGACGGCGCGCTCGTGACGGGGAAGGCGGTCGCCGTCGTCGACGGCGCGGCCACGCTCACCGCGCCCCCCCGCTCGGTCACGACGTTCGTCGTGCACGGCGTGTCCGGCGTCGCGAAGGACGCACCGGTCGTCCAGGACGGGCACGTCTACCGGCTCGCCGGCGTCCAGAGCGGGCGCTCGCTCGCCACGACCGACGACGGCGCGTCCGCGGTCATCCGCACGTCCGACGACGCCGCGGCGGGTCAGCTCTGGCGCTTCACCAAGCTCGCGGGCGGCGACAGCACGCGTGCCACGTACCGGGTGACCTCCGCGTCGACCGGGGCCGTGCTCGCCGTCGACGGCACGGGTGCGCTGGTGCTCACGAAGGACGCCGCAGCCTCCGCGGCCGCGACGGCCCGCTGGTCGCTGTCCACGACCGGTGACGGCACGTACGTGCTGGTCAACGTCGGACGGACCGCGGTGCTCGAGGTCGGTGGCCAGAAGACGGCGGACGGCTCGCCCGTCGACGTCTACCAGCCGAACTCCGGCGCGAACCAGCGGTGGACGATCGTCGACGACACGGTGCTGTCGACCCGGCCGGTCGCCGTCTACACCGTCCCCGGCCGTACCCCCGACCTGCCCGCGACGGTGACGCCCGTCTACCCCGACGGTGCGCGGGGCGCGCTGCCGGTGACGTGGAAGATCCCGAACGGGAACCCGTGGAAGAAGGCCGGAACGGTCACCGTGGCGGGCACCGCGACCACGGCCCTGGGTGAGAGCGTCGCAGCGACCGCGACCGTCACGATCGACACCCTGGCGTCGTCCGAGCCGGCGCGCGCCAAGACGTACGTCGGTGCGGCGCCCGAGCTGCCGGCCACCGTCACGGCGGTGACGACGGGCGGGGTCGAGGTCTCGCGGCCCGTCACCTGGGACACGGCGCCGTCGGGCGCGTACGACCAGGTGGGGGTCGTGACACTCACGGGGAAGGTCGCCACGCTCGACGGCACCGACCTCGCCGCGACGGTTCGCATCCAGGTCACGAAGCCCGTGCTCGCCAACGTCGCGGCGGACCCCGGGACCACCGTGGCCGCCTCGTACACGGAGAGCGGCTACCCGGCGACCAACGTCATCAACGGCGTCACCACCGAGAAGGGCTGGTCGACCTGGAAGTCCGGCACGCAGGACGCGAGCGAGACGCTCACGTTCGGGCTGCCCGAGACCCAGGACGTCGGCGCGGTCAAGGTCTACTTCTACAAGGACGGCTCGAACGTGAGCTGGTCCGACTCCGTCCAGGTGCAGCAGCAGGCCGCCGACGGGACGTGGAAGGCCGTGAGCGCCGACGTGCCGGTCACGGCGAGCGGGAGCGCGGCGCCCGTCGTCGAGGTGCCCGTCACGTCCGGGAGCCCGACCACGACGCTCCGGGTCCTGTTCACCAACCCGGCCGGCGGGCGGTACCTCACCGTGAGCGAGGTGCAGCTCCTCGCGAAGTCGCCCGGGCAGTCGTCCGACGCGACGCTCGCGTCCCTGACCACGGGCGGGACCGGCGTGCCCGGGTTCTCGCCCGACCGGACCGACTACACCGTCGCCGCCACGAACGGCGGGATCCCCCAGGTCGGGGCCGTCGCCGCCGACCCGTACGCCGACGTGACCGTCCGGCAGGCGACCGGCGACCCCGCGACCGCGAAGGTCACCGTCCGCAGCGAGGACGGGACCGCGTCGACGACGTACACCGTGACGCTCACGGTACGCACCTGGGACCCGAAGGCCGTCTACGACACCGGCGACCTCGTCTCGTCTGGCGGGTCCGTCTGGCTCGCGTCGTGGTGGACGCAGAACCAGAAGCCCGGCGACGTGAACGGGCCGTGGCAGGAGCTCGCCCAGACGGCGGACGGCACGGCGCTCTGGACCGGGTCGCGGATCTTCGACACCGGGGACCAGGTCGAGTACCAGGGTGCGACGTACGTCGCGCAGTGGTGGACCCGGAACCAGGTGCCAGGCGCGGCGAACGGCCCCTGGAAGAAGGTGAGCTGACCCAAGCCCGACGACGGGCCGGCCGCTCCGCAGAGCGGCCGGCCCGTTCGCCGACGGTGACGCCCCGTCCGCCGACGGTGACGTGCTGTTCGCCGACGGTGACGTGCTGTTCGCCGAGGGTGACGTCGCGTTCGCCGAGGGTGACGTCCTGCTCGCCGAGGGTGACGTCCCGTTCGCCGACGGTGACGTCGCGTTGGCCGACGGTGACGTCCCGTTCGCCGACGGTGACGTCCCGTTCGCCGACGGTGACACTCCGTTGGCCGAGGGTGACGTCGGCTGGGTTCGCGCGCGCGTGCGGCGAGCGGGTTCGGGCTGTCGCGCTTCGGCCCGAGGTGCCGTGCGCACTCCTTGACGCCCTTCGCCACCTCCCCGCGCCCACGCGCTTGCCTGCCTCAAGCGCCGCCTCCCAACGCAGCGTCACCCTCGGCGAACGGGGCGCCACCGTCGGCGAACGCAGCGTCACCCTCGGCGAACGCAGCGTCACCCTGGGCGAACGCAACGTCACCCTCGGCGAACGCAACGTCACCCTCGGCGAACGGAGCGTCACCTTCGGCGAACGGAGTGTCACCCTCGGCGAACGGAAGGTCACCGTCAGCGGCTCGGTTTCGTCGGGGAGGGGTTGACAGCAGCGGGCGCAGGGCGGTTAGTATCTCGCCATCGATGTGAGCGTTCACATCAACCCCGACCACCGCAGCTCGGATCGCCCCAGGGCTTTCGAACCGGTTCGACGATGAAACGGAGACCCGATGACCACCATCGGCGACGTCGCCCGTCACGCGGGCGTCTCCCGCTCCACCGTCTCGTACGCGCTCTCGGGCAAGCGCACGATCTCGGCGGAGACCCGTGAGCGGATCGAGCGCGCGGTCGCCGAGCTGGGCTTCACCCCGAACGCGGGGGCGCGGGCACTCAAGACGTCGCAGACGATGGTCCTGGGGCTGCTGCTGCAGTTCCACGTGGACGAGTTCGCGCCGGCGATGCTCCAGTACGTGCTGCCGGTCTCCCAGGCGGCGCGGTCCGAGGGCTACGACATCCTCATGGTCACGGACCCCGACGGGCCGCATGCGATCCACCGGATCGGCGACTCCGACATGGTCGACGGCTTCGTCCTCCTGGACGTCACCTCCGAGGACCCCCGGATCCCGTCGTTGCGCGAGGTGCGCCAGCCCGGCGTCCTCATCGGGCTGCCGCGCGACACGCGCGAGCTCGACGTGATCGACCTCGACTTCGGCGAGGCCGCGCGCATGTTGGTCGACCACCTGAACGAGCGTGGGCACCGCGAGATCGTCCTGGTCTCGCCGCCGCACCACGTCGTCGAACGCGGCGGCTCGTACGTGTGGCGGTTCCGGGACGCCGCGATCGAGCGCGCCGCCCGCTACGGGCTGCAGATCCACGCGTACTACGGCGAGTCCCGCTCACCGGCGATCGGGGAGAGCGTCAACGCGATCCTCGACGCCCACCCGGCGGCGACGGGCCTCGTCGTCCACAACGACGCGACGATCGCCGCGCTCCCCGGCATCCTGCGGGACCGCGGCCTGCGCGTACCGGACGACCTCAGCGTCGTCTCCCTGTACTCGCGCGACTTCGGCGAGGAGTTCTCGCTCCCGTTCACCGCGGTCGAGTCCGCGGCCGACGAGCTCGGCCGCAGCGGCGTGGCCCAGCTCGTCCGCCGCATCACCCGAGCCCCGGACGCCGGCCCGCCGGTCGCCCGGTTCGTCGCACCGGTCCTCCGGGACCGCGGAAGCACCCGACCGGTCGCCGCGACACGTTCGACACACCACTGAGCCCGCGCTCTCCACTGGCTGTCGAATCGGTTCGCCAACGCCGCCCCACCATGACACAGCACGATTCAGAGAGGAACCTCCTGTGATCACCACCCGCTCCACCCGCCTCGCGAAGGTGGCCGGCGTCGCAGCCGGTGCCGCCCTCGTCACCACGCTCGCCGCCTGCAGCAGCGACTCGCCCAGCTCGGGCGACGACTCGTCGTCGGCGAAGCTCACGACCGTCACCTTCTGGGACCCGTACCCCCAGTACGACGACACCTCCGACTGGGCGAAGTACGTCCAGGCGTGCGCACCGGCGGGCACGACGCTCAAGCGCACGACCGCGCCGACGGCCGACCTGCTCAACAACCTCACGACCGCGGTCAAGGAGGGCAACGCGCCCGACGTCATCCTGCTCGACAACCCGGCCGTGCCGGAGGCGGCGAGCTCGGGTCTGCTGGCCCCGGCCTCGGACGTCGGCATCGACACGTCGGGCTTCGACGCCAACCTCGCCGGTCCCGGCACGGTTGACGACGTCACCTACGGCGTCCCGGTCGGCGCCAACACCCTGGGCCTCTACTACAACAAGGACATCCTGGACAAGGCCGGCGTCGACCCGTCGACGCTGACCTCGTGGGACGGCCTGAACGCGGCCCTCGAGAAGGTCACGAAGGCCGGCTCCAAGGGCATCACGTTCGCGGGCATCTCCGGCGAGGAGGGCGTCTTCCAGTTCCTGCCCTGGTTCTGGGGCGCCGGGGCGAACCTCAAGGACCCGGGCTCGGCGCAGGCGACCGAGGCCGGCCAGCTCCTGTCCGACTGGATCGGCAAGGGCTATGCCCCCAAGTCGGCGACGACGGACAACCAGTCCGCCTCGTGGGACCTGTTCCTCACGGGCAAGTACGCGTTCGCGGAGAACGGCTCCTGGTTCGCGAAGGCCGCCTCGGAGCAGAAGTTCCACGCCGTGATGGTGCCGATCCCCGGCAAGGCCGAGGGCGCCGCACCGGTCCCCACGGGCGGTGAGTTCGCGCTCGCGCCGATGCAGAAGAAGGACTCCTCGGCGCACTACGCGAACGCCAAGCAGGTCATCGACTGCCTGGTCGGCAAGGACAACCAGGTCAAGACGGCGGACGCGCTCGGCTACTTCGCCGCGAACAAGGACCTGCGCCAGACGCAGATCGCGTCCGACAAGATCTGGACGCCGTGGGCTGCCGCGATCGAGAGCGCGCAGGGCCGCACGAGCGACCTCGGCGCCCAGTACACGGTGACGTCGGCGGCGATCTCGACCGCGCTGCAGACCTCGCTCAATGCCGCCGGTGACTCGGGTCAGGTCGGGGACGCGTTCAAGCAGGCCGCCCAGGACGCCCAGGGCTGACCCGCCTCGACCGGGTGCGGCGGCGGCCGACGCACGCTCGCCGCCGCCGCGCCCGACCCGCACGACCGTTCCACCCGTACGACGACGAATGGTGAGACCCGTGGGCATCCACACCCCCGCACCTGCGCCCTCGCTCGAGCCGGCGCTCGAGGCGCAGCGTGCCGAGCTCGGCGACGCGCCGCCGCGGCGCCGCAGGATCAGGCCCAGCACGTGGGCCGGCCTCGCGTTCGTGGCACCGCTCGTGATCTACCTGGCGCTGCTCTACGCCTACCCGCTCTACGAGAACGTGTCGATGAGCCTGCACCGGTTCACGCGTGCCACGTTCGTCACGGGCCAGGCCCCGTTCGTCGGGCTCGACATCTACCGCGAGGTGATCGGCTCGCCGCAGTTCTGGCCGATCGTCCGACAGACGGCGACGTTCGTCATCGTGTCGCTGGTCTTCCAGTACGCGATCGGACTGGCGCTGGCGGTGTTCTTCCGGCGCGGCTTCCCGCTCTCGGGCCTGCTGCGCGGCCTGTTCCTCGTGCCGTGGCTGCTGCCGATCATCGTCTCGGCGACGACGTGGCAGTGGATGATGGACGCCGACTCGGGGATCATCAACCGCCTGCTCGGCGTGTTCGGCGTCGACCCGGTGTGGTGGCTCAATGCCGACCACTCGCTGTGGGCCGTGACGATCGCGAACATCTGGCTCGGGATCCCGTTCAACCTCGTGATCCTCTACTCGGGGCTGCAGAACGTTCCGGCCGACCTGTACGAGGCGGCGTCGCTCGACGGCGCGGGCGCGTGGCGCCAGTTCTGGTCCATCACGTTCCCGCTGCTGCGCCCGGTCACCGCCATCACGCTGCTGCTCGGGTTCGTCTACACGCTCAAGGTCGTCGACATCGTCTGGATCATGACGATGGGCACCGGTACCTCGCAGACCCTCGCGACCTGGGCCTACTCGATGGCCTTCGGCAAGGGGACGTCGGCCGTCATCAAGTACTCCCAGGCCTCCGCCGTCGGCTCGATCCTGCTGCTGGTCGCGCTGGTCATGGGCTTCGTCTACCTGTTCGTCCAGCGCCGCCAGGAGGACTGACCATGGACCGCGTCACCCGCACCTGGTGGAAGACCGTGCTCGGGGTCGTGCTGACCGCCGTCATGCTCTTCCCGCTCTACTGGATGATCAACGTCTCGCTGACCGAGCGCGGGGCGATCCGCAACGGGGACCTCTACCCCAAGGCGTTCACGCTCGAGCACTACGACGTCGTGCTGCACGACCAGCTCCCGTACCTGGGCACGAGCATCCTCGTGGGCGTCGGCACGGTCGTGCTGACGCTCGCGATCTCCGCGCCCGCCGCGTACGCGCTGTCGCGGCTCGTGCTTCCCGGTCGCCGCGTGCTGAGCTTCCTGCTGATCGTCGCCCAGATGATCCCGGCCGTCGTGATGGCGCTCGGCTTCTACACCATCTACACGAACCTCGGGATCCTCGACACCGTGCCTGGGCTGATCCTGGCCGACTCCACGATCGCGGTCCCGTTCGGCGTCATGCTCTTCGCCGCGTTCATGACGGGGATCCCGCGCGAGCTGTTGCAGGCCGC
Source organism: Luteimicrobium sp. NPDC057192 (assembly GCF_042670205.1). Classification (NCBI taxonomy): domain Bacteria; kingdom Bacillati; phylum Actinomycetota; class Actinomycetes; order Micrococcales; genus Luteimicrobium; species Luteimicrobium sp. NPDC057192. The sequence goes on from NZ_JBHUWD010000007.1 coordinate 15,396, forward strand.
CCAGATCGACGGCGCGTCGTACTGGCGGACGTTCCGGTCCGTCGTGATGCCGGTCGCGCGGAACTCCGCGGTGACGGTCGGGCTGTTCGCGTTCCTGTGGGCGTGGTCGGACTTCCTGTTCGCGTCGACCCTCAACCGCGACGGCGGCAAGCTGCGCCCGATCACGATGGGCCTGTACGACTACATCGGCTCGCAGAACCAGCAGTGGGGCGAGCTCATGGCGACCGCCGTCCTCGCGTCGATCCCGACCGCGATCCTCCTGCTCGTCGCCCAGCGCTACGTCGCCGCCGGCGTGACCGCGGGCGCCGTCAAGGACTGACGGGCGCCCCGGCCCCGTACTCACCACCCCACCGTCACCACCTCAGCGAGGACCTCCATGGACCACCGCGGCGCGCCCGCCACCCTGACCTTCGACCTGCGCGAGATCCCGTTCTCGACGCGCGGCTCCTGGCTCGACCTGTCTCCCGTGACCGCCCTGCACACGACGACCGACGCGGTCCACCTCGTGTCGCACCGCAACGGGATGCACGGCGTCCTGCGGCTCGAGCCCGTCCGCGGCGGCGACGTCGTCGACGCCGGGTGGCACGCGCAGCCGAGCGTCTTCACGTGGTCGGCGCCCGGGGCGGACGGGCGGGACGGCACGGTCGAGGCCGTGTTCGACGGGCTCGAGACGCTGCGCCTGCGGGGCACGGGCCTCGGGCTCCGGCTCGCCGACGCCGCCGCGGGACTGACTCCCTTCACGGGCACCTACCTCTACGTCGACCCGGTCGACGACGCCGTCGTGTTCACGTCCTACGAGACCGGACGCCGGTACCGGGTGACGTCGCTGCGGGGCGCCGTGGACGTCGTCGGCGGGGAGGCGCTGGGCGTCGCCGAGCGCGCCGTCGTGCTGGGGGCCGACGGCGGCCCGTGGGAGGCGACGGTCGAGGAGACGACGTCCGGGGCGCCCGCGTACGAGGCGGCGCGGTCGTTCGACGCGGCCGTCGCCGCGGTGTCGAGCGCGTTCGGCGCGTACGTCGACGCGGTCGCGCCGTGGCGCGACGAGCGGACGCCGGCCGCCGAGCTCGCCGCCTACGTCCTGTGGTCGGCGACGGTCGCGCCGGAGGGCTTCGCGACCCGCGAGTCCGTCCTGATGTCGAAGCACTGGATGGACAAGCTCTGGAGCTGGGACCACTGCTTCAACGCGCTCGCGCTCGCCCCCGGCCTGCCCGACGCCGCGCTCGACCAGTTCCTCGCGCCGTTCGACCACCAGGACGCGTGCGGCGCGCTGCCGGACTCGATCACGCACTCCGAGGTGCTCTACAACTACGTGAAGCCGCCGATCCACGGCTGGGCGCTGCGCCGTCTGCGGGCGACGGCCGGCCGCGAGCTCACGCGGGACGAGCTCACCGAGGTCCACGACCGGCTGGCCCGCTGGTCGCGATTCTGGCTCGAGCGCCGTCGGCGACCCGGCCACGCCCTGCCCTACTACCAGCACGGCAACGACAGCGGCTGGGACAACGCGACGACGTTCGACCGGGACCGCGTCATCGAGTCGCCCGACCTCGCCGGCTTCCTCGCGCTCCAGCTCGAGGTGCTCGCGGACCTGTCCGAGGAGCTCGGGCGGCCCGCCGAGACGTGGAAGGGCGCGCGGGACGCGCTGCTCGAGGCGCTGCTCGACGAGCTCTGGACCGGCAGCGAGCTCGTCGCGGTCGGCGCGCTGTCGGGGGAGCGGAGCACGGCGACGAGCCTGCTCAATCTCCTGCCCCTCGTGCTCGGCGACCGGCTGCCCGCCGACGTCCGGACGGCGCTCGCGGACCGCCTCGTCACCCACCTCACCGAGCACGGCCCCGCGACGGAGCCGGTGACCTCGCCGCACTACGAGGACGACGGCTACTGGCGCGGGCCGATCTGGGCGCCGTCGACCGCGCTGATCGAGGACGGGCTCCGGGTCTCGGGCTTCACCGAGCTCGCCGACACCGTGAGCGCGCGGTTCCGCGCGCTCTGCGAGCGCTCGGGCTTCGCCGAGAACTTCGACGCCCGCACGGGCGCGGGTCTGCGGGACCGCGCCTACACCTGGACGGCCGCGGTGTACCTGACGCTCGCCGCCGACCACGTCCGGCGCGGCTGAGCGGGCCGCGGATAACCGAGCGACGAGAACGACCGGGAGGAGGTGCGCGGCCGGCGCCGTGTGAGCGCTCACATCAATTGCTCGTAGCGCAGGACTGACACACCAACGGATGCAAGGGAGCACCAACGATGTCCAGATCCACCCACCACCGCGGCCGCGGCGCGGTCCGGCCGGCGGCGATCGCCGCCGCCCTCGCGACCGCCTCCTTCGGGCTCGCTGTCGCGACGCCGACCGCCCAGGCGGCCGATGCGCCGAACCCCGTGGCGATGTCGTCCGATCCCGCGGACACCCTCGTCGTCCACGCCGACCAGCCCTTCCGCGACGTGACCCACGTCGCGTCCGGCTCGCTCTACGGGCTGGCGGACGCGACCAAGCCGAGCCTCGACCTCGCCCGGGCGATCAAGCCGAGCGAGTTCGTCATGAAGCCGTCGGGCGGCACGCAGCAGGCCACGGGCGACATCCTCGTGACTGCGCCCGTCTCGGATGCCCTCGGCGCCAAGGTCGTCGACCGCCTCTCCGACTACTACCCGGGCTGGCCCTACCGGTTCAGCTGGGACACCTGGGACGACGTCGTCCGGAACGAGCTCGCCAAGGTCAACCCGGCGACGGTCCCGAACCTCGCCGCGTACGCGCCGTGGAACGAGTCCGACGGGACGTGGAACACCGCGGCGAACGGCTCGTTCGAGGACTTCTGGACTCACACGTACCGGCTGATCCGGTCGATCGATCCCACGACCCCGATCCAGGGCCCGTCCTTCTCGGACAACATCTCCGACATGGACAACTTCCTCAAGAACGCGGTCGAGACCGACACCGTGCCCGACATCCTGGCCTGGCACGAGCTGATCCGGTCGTCGAAGATCCAAGGCGACGTCGAGACGGTCCGCGCGCTCGAGAAGAAGTACGGCATCGGCCCGCTGCCGATCGACATCGAGGAGTACGCGGCGCCGGCCGAGGTGGGCATCCCCGGCTCGCTGGTCGGCTACGTCGCGAAGTTCGAGCGGTTCGGGATCCGCAACGCAGAGCTCCCGTTCTGGAACCAGTCCGGGACGCTCGGCGACCTGCTCACCGGGCAGGGTGGCACGCCGAACGGTGCCTACTGGCTCTACACCTGGTACGCCGACATGAGCGGGAAGATGGTCACCACCACTCCGCCGTCAGGCGGTGCGCCCCTGTTCGACGGCGCCGCGTCCGTGACCGCCGACAAGAAGCGGGTCGAGGTCATCGCGGGCGGGAACTCCGGCCCGACGACGATCCAGGTCGCCGGGCTCGACACCACGAAGGTCGGCAAGCGGGTCGACGTCACGCTCGAGTACACGCCGACGTACGGGCGCACGGTGCCGGTGTCCGGACCGGTGACGATCTCGACGACGCGCTACGAGGTGGGCGACGACGGGACGATCTCCGTGCCCGTCGTCATGAACCCGGCGTACGGGTACCACGTCGTCGTCCAACGCGCACACGGCAAGGCGACCGATCTCTCCGGCACGTACCGGATCTCGAACGGCAACAGCGGGCTCGCGCTCGCCGCGTCCAGCGCCGACGCGGGCAGCGGCGTCACGCAGGTCCCCGGCGCGAGCGGTGCCGGCCAGCGCTGGACCTTCGTCGACGAGGGCCGTGGCCTGTACAAGGTGGTCGACGGCGACGGGCTCGTGCTCGGCACGAAGGACGCCTCGACCGCGAACGGCGCAGCCGCCGTCGTCGGAGCCGACGACCAGACCACGAACCAGCTGTGGCAGCCGATCCCCGACGGGAAGGGCGGCTACCGCCTGGCCAACGCGACCACCGGACTCGTCCTCGCGGTCGGCTCGATGAGCAAGGACGCGGGTGCGCCCGTCGTCCAGTGGACCGACGGTTCGGTCACCTCGGGCTGCACCGCCGACGGCCCGCGCGTGCCGGGGAAGGTCGGAAAGGCGCTCAGCTTCTGCAACACGGCCTCGTACGCCACGCTGCCCACGGGTGCGCTCAGCAGCCTCGCCGGGGACTACACCGTCTCCATGTGGGTGAACCCCGCATCGAACGCGTCGTGGTCGCGCGTCTTCGACATCGGCTCGAGCTCGTCCGCGAGCATGTTCCTCACGCTCAACAACGGCAGCACGCTCCGGTACGCCATCACGACGGGTAGCGGCGCGGGCGGCGAGCAGCGGATCGACGGGACGGGCCTCCTGCCGCTGAACCAGTGGTCCCTGCTGACCGTCACGCTCTCCGGCACCACCGGGACCCTGTACGTGAACGGCAAGGTCGTCGGCACGAACACCACCATGACGAACCACCCGTCCGCCTTCGGCCAGAGCACGCGCAACTACATCGGCAAGTCGCAGTACTCGAGCGACGCGCCGCTCAACGCGACCGTCGACGACTTCAACGTGTACTCGCGCGCCCTGAGCGCGTCCGAGGTGGCCGCCCTCGCGGCCGGCCAGCCCGGGGCGGGCGACGTCGTGCACTACGCGTTCGACGAGACGAGCGGCGCCAAGCTCGTCGACTCGTCCGGCGCGGGCCGCGACGGCACGGTCGTGGTGGCCAACGGCGCGACCACGACCACGGCCTCCGACGAGGCCACCGCCGACCACTTCTGGACGCTCACCCGGTACCCGGAGGTCGAGGCCGTCTCGGTCGCCCACGGCGACACGGTGTCGGGCAAGGTCACGTTCCGGGTGGACCTCGCCGGGAACGCCGAGGACCTGTCTCACACGTCGATCGAGCTGAACAAGGGCCCGTCGCACGCGTGGGTCACCGACAACACGGTGGCGGCAGGCGGCAGTCACGTCAGCGGGCTGCGCCCGACCCTCGTGGTCGACACCGCGGCGCTCGCGGACGGCGCGTACGGACTGAAGGTCGAGGTCGTGAGCACGAGCGGCCTCACGACGGAGAAGACGGTCGCGTTCTCGATCGACAACACCTCCGCGAGGTAGCAGCCCCCATGACCCACCGGATGCAAGGGAGCATCAGCATGGACCCGACAACACCAGGCAGCGGTCGAGGGCGCACGCCCCGAACGCTCCGAAGACTCACCGCGGCGGGGGCGAGCACCGCGCTCGCCGTCGTCGGTCTGGCGCCGCTGGTCGCCGGACCCTCCCAGGCGGCGGAGCCGCCCGGGGTCGCGGCGTCGGTGCCCGCACCCGTCGTCGACTACACGTTCGACGACGCGGGGCCGGGCGTCGCGACGCTGCACAACTCCGGCTCGGGCGGTGCCGCGTACGACGGGACGGTCGTGAACGCGGCCAAGCTCGGCACCGGGACGCGTGACGGCGCTGGCACGCTCGCGCTCCCCGGCGGGCCGCAGGGCACCACGGACTCGACCATGCCGTACGTCAAGATCCCCAACGGCCTCTACCAGGGCGCGAAGGGCGTCACGGTCTCGACGTGGGTCAAGTGGGACGGGAAGAACGTCACCTCCGTCGCGCCGTGGACGTTCATCCTCGGTGGCGACAAGCTCCCGAACAACAACTACGGCGTGTTCTGGGCGCCGTCGGAGAACGGGAAGAACAGCGCGGCCGCCAACGACGGCCCCGAGTACAAGCTCAACGCGGCCGACGCGCTGCCGGCGGACCGCTGGATGCACCTCACGCTCACCGAGGACGGCTCGCAGCTCGTCATGTACGTCAACGGCGTGAAGACCGACGCGCGGTCCGCGCCGCTCGACTTCGCGAAGCTGTACTCGGCGTCGAGCACCTATTCGGGGCTCATCGGCCGGACCCAGTGGACCCAGCAGTACGCGACCTACTTCGGAGGACAGCTTGACGACTTCCGGGTCTACGACACCGCGCTCACGGCCGAGCAGGTCGCCGGGCTCGGCGAGGAGGTCGCGACCATGACCGGAGTGGCGCCCGGCGGGGTTCAGGTCACGACGGCGACCGGCGTCGCCCCGACCCTGCCCGCCACGGTGAACGCGACGTACAGCGACGACTACGACCGGCCCGTCGCCGTGACGTGGGACGCGGTCGACCCGGCGTCGTACGCGAAGGCCGGGACGTTCACGGTCCGCGGCACGACGGCGGTGGGCGCGGTCACGGCGACCGTCGAGGTCAAGACCGACAACCAGGTCGACATCGACCTCGCCAGGACCACGGGCGACTTCATGGGCGGCGCCGTCGGGACCCTGTACGGGCTCTACGGGCAGGACATCCCGTCGAACAACGTGATCGACGGGATCAAGCTGCGGACTGTGGCGACGAAGGCCCAGGACGGTCCGCAGCACCCGGGTGCGGACGCGCTCGAGGTGCTCAAGCCGCTGGTCGACTCGTCGGGCGGTGACGTCTACATCTACATGACGGACATCTACCGCGGCTTCCCGTACGAGTGGCCGGGCGACACCCCGCAGGCACGTCTCGCCGACTACGAGGCGAAGATGACCAAGCAGGTCGAGCAGGTCGCGACCCTCCCGGAGAAGTACCGGAGCCACGTCGTCTTCGTGCCGTTCAACGAGCCCGAGGGCAACATGTTCGGGACCGGCACCTGGAGCTACAACAAGATCTCCTGGCTGAACGACCCGCAGTACTACTTCAAGGCGTGGGACGACGCGTACGCGCTCATCAAGGCCGAGCTCCCCGACGCGCGGATCGCGGGCCCCAACACGAGCGTGCTGTACACGCAGATGCAGGGCTTCCTCAAGCATGCGCTCGCGCAGGGCACCATGCCCGACGTCATCACCTGGCACGAGCTGAGCAACCCGGCATCGATCCGCACCAACGTCGCGAAGTTCCGGTCGTGGGAGGACACCCTCTACGCGGGCACGGCCTACGAGGGCAAGCACCTGCCGATCAACATCGACGAGTACGCGTTCAACTACCACACGTCGGTTCCAGGCCAGATGATCCAGTGGGTCTCCGCGCTCGAGGACGCCAAGGTCGACGGCGACGTCGCGTACTGGAACATCGACGGCAACATCTCCGACTCGGCCGTCCAGGCCAACCGGGGCAACGGCCAGTGGTGGCTCTTCAACGCGTACGGCCAGATGACCGGCAAGACCGTCCAGGTCACGCCGCCGCACCCGAACCAGAGCTACACGCTCCAGGGCGTCGCGACCCTCGACACCTCGCGCAGGCAGGCGAAGGCGATCATCGGCGGGGCGTCGGGCAACTCGCTCGTCAACTTCCAGCACGTCGACGCAGCGACGTTCGGGTCGACCGTGCACGTGTCCGTCAAGGAGATCGGCTGGTCGGGGCAGGTCGGCGACTCGGCCGGGCCGCGCGACGTCGCGGAGCTGAACGTCCCCGTGCAGTCGGGGTCCGTGGCGCTCGCGTTCGGCGAGGGCGACCTCCCGGTGCTCGACGCCGAGTCGGCGTACGTCATCACCGTGACGCCGGGCGCGAAGGCCGACGCCACGACCGTCGCTCCCGACCTGTGGCGGGGCACGTACGAGGCCGAGGACGCGGCCCACACCGGCAGCGGCTACACGAAGAACGGCCCGGAGGGGACGACGTCGAACGTCAGCGGGTTCTACACGTCCGGCGGCTACGACGTCGGCGGCCTGCGGGCCGGCTCGGACGTGAGGCTCGCCTTCACGGTCGACGTTCCGCAGGACGGCACCTACGACCTCAGCGTCTTCGCCAACTCCCTCAACACCTACGGCCTCGTCGCCGAGCAGGGCCCGACCAACGTGTTCCTCACGGTCGACGGCAAGGCCGAGCAGGAGCTCTACCTCACGCTCGGCTACAAGTGGGTGGTCTGGGACCACACCGACACGACCGTCGACCTCACGAAGGGCACGCACACGATCACGCTCGCGGCCAAGAGCCTCGACGGGTCGAAGGGGACGAAGGGCGACGCGATCGTCGACAAGATCGACCTGTCGCTGCCGAACCCGAAGGCGACCCACGCGGTGTACGAGGGCGAGGACGCCGAGCTCGACGGCGCCACGGCCGACTACTCCCGCACGGGCGTCTCCGGTTCGGGTGCGGCCGCGCTCGGCGCCGACGGCTCGGCCACCTTCTGGGTCTACGCGAAGGACGACGCCGAGCGCTCGCTCTCGGTCGACACGGTCGGCTCGGGTACGGCGACCTTGACCGTCAACGGGCAGGCGGTCGGCGCGATCGGCTCGCCCGTGACCGTCCCGGTGTTCCTGTCCGGGGGCATCAACAAGGTCACGCTCACGGGGACGGGCGGCAACCTGCTCGTCGACCGCGTCCGGATCGGGGCGTCCGGTGGGCGTCTCGCGGCCACGACGGTCCAGGGCGAGGACGCCACGCTGTCGGGCGGCGCGAAGGTCGCGTCGTACCCGCTCGCCGACGGCGGCAAGGCCGTCACCGGCATCGGCGGCGAGCCCGGCAACGACAGCACCGCCACGTTCCGGGTGTCCGCGAAGGCGGCGGGCACCTACGCCGTCACCGTGCGGTACTCGAACGGCGAGCAGTCGGTGGCGTCGCACTACAACCCCGACCCGCTCGCCCGGCACGCCGAGGTCGCCGTCAACGGCGGGGACACGCAGCGCGTGTGGTTCCCGTTCACGTTCCACGACGACAACTTCTACGAGCTGACGTTCTACGCGACCCTGGCGAAGGGCGCCAACACGCTGACGTTCAGCTCGGAGGAGCTGCCGGACTTCGACGGCACCACGTACATCTCCGACACCTACCCGGACATCGACCTGCGGTCGTCGTGGGCGCCGAACATCGACGCGCTCACGGTGACGGCGTTCGCGGACGCGTCGGCGATCCCGGCCGCCTGGGACGCGAAGGCCGTCTACCAGGCCGGCGCCTCGGTGGCCTACGCCGGGTCGGTCTGGACGGCGTCGTGGTGGACCCAGAACCAGAAGCCCGGCGACCCGTACGGGCCGTGGCAGGAGATCGTGACCTCGGTCGACGGGACCGCGGTGTGGACCGCCACGCGGATCTTCGACACCGGCGACCGGGTCGTCTACCAGGGCTCGACCTACGTCGCGAAGTGGTGGACCCGGAACCAGAAGCCGGGCGACCCGAACGGCCCCTGGAAGAAGGTCGGCTGACCACCGGGCAGCACGACGACGGCGGCGTCACCCTCGCGGAGGGTGGCGCCGCCGTCGGCGTGCAGGACCCGGCTTGCCGTTCCCTGCGTGACCGGCGGGCCGCGGCGTGTCGCCGTCGGCGGGCCCCGCGCGACCGCCGGCGGGGGGACCCTACGCTGGGGCCATGCCGGGTGACGTGAGGCCGGGTCAGAGGCGGCGGCGCGGGCGTCGTCCGGCGGGCGAGGACACGCGCGCCGCGATCCTCGACGCCGCGTGCTCCGAGTTCGCCGAACGCGGGTTCGACGCGACGAGCGTGCGGGGCGTCGCACGGCGCGCGGGCGTGGACCCGGCGCTCGTCCGGCACTACTTCGACTCCAAGGCGGACCTCCTGGCGGCCGGGCTCGTGCCGCAGGGCCTCGACCCACGCGTCGTGCTCGGGGCGCTCGGCGACGGGCCCCGCGACACGATGGGGGAGCGGCTCGCGCGCCTCGTGCTCGCCGTGTGGGACACCGACGAGGGCCGGGCGCGGCTGCGGACGGTCCTGTCGGGGGCGCTGTCGGCGGACCCGGCGGCCGGGGTGTTCGTCGACTACCTGCGCCGGACGGTGTTCGGCAGCATCGCCTCGGTGCTGGACGCGCCCGACGCCGACGTGCGCGTGGCTCTCGTCGCGTCGCAGGTCGTGGGGCTGCTGGTCACCCGGGTCGTGATCGGGCTCGAGCCGGTCGCGTCTCTGCCCCGGGACGACGTCGCGCGGCTCGTCGGACCGACGCTCCAGCGGTATCTCACGGGAGACCTTGCCGTCGGCGTCGACGAGGAGCAGAATTCCTCACATGGGGAATGAAGCGGTGGCCACCGCCGTCGACGCCGCCGGGCTCGTGGTCCGGCGCGGGCCGCACACCGTCCTCGACGGCCTCGACCTCCGGGTCCCGGCGGGCCAGGTCGTCGGTCTGCTCGGGCCGAGCGGCGCCGGCAAGACGACGCTCATGCGCGCGATCGTCGGGGTCCAGGAGGTGCACGCCGGCCGGGTCACGGTGCTCGGCAGGCCCGCGGGCGCCCCGGAGCTGCGGCGCCGGGTCGGCTACGTGACCCAGGCGCCGAGCGTCTACGCGGACCTCACCGTGACGGAGAACCTCCGCTACTTCGCGACGGTCCTGCGGGCGCCGTCGGGCGACGCGGACCGCGTGCTCGAGCAGGTGGACCTCGTCCGGTACGCACGGACCCGCGTGGGCGACCTCTCGGGAGGGGAGCGGTCCCGCGTCTCGCTCGCCGTCGCCCTGCTCGGTGCCCCCGAGCTGCTCGTCCTCGACGAGCCGACCGTCGGCCTCGACCCGGTGCTGCGCCGCGACCTGTGGGACCTGTTCGGCCGGCTGCGCGACGACGGCGCGAGCCTCCTCGTGTCGAGCCACGTCATGGACGAGGCGAGCCGCTGCGACCGGCTCCTCCTGATGCGCGACGGCGCCGTCGTCGCGGACGCGACCGAGGCCGAGCTCCTCGCGCGGACCGGTGCCGACGACGTCGAGCACGCGTTCCTCGCGCTCGTCGAGGAGGACGCGCGATGACCCCGGCCCTCACCGCGGCGACCGCGCGGCGCGTCCTCGCCCAGCTCCGTCACGACCCGCGGACCATCGCCCTGATCGTCCTGCTCCCGTGCGTCCTGCTCGGGCTCATCGCCTGGATGTTCCACGGCACGCCGGTGCTCGACCAGTTCGGGCCGATCCTCGTCGCGCTCTTCCCGCTCATCGTGATGTTCCTGGTCACGAGCGTCGCGACGCTGCGCGAGCGGACGTCGGGCACGCTCGAGCGGCTCATGGCGTCCCCGCTCGGCAAGGGCGACTTCGTGGGCGGGTACGCGCTGGCCTTCGGCGCGGTCGCGGTCGTGCAGGCGCTCGTCGTGACCGGGTTCGCCGTGTGGGTGTGCGGGATGGACGTGCACGGCTCGCTCGGCGCCGTCGTCCTCGTCGCCGTGCTCGACGCCGTCCTCGGCTGCACGCTCGGGCTGGCGGCCTCGGCGGTCGCGCGCACCGAGTTCCAGGCCGTGCAGATGATGCCGCTGATCGTCTTCCCGCAGCTCGTCGTCTGCGGTCTGCTCATGCCGCGCGACGAGATGCCCACCGTCCTCGAGTGGATCTCGCGTGCGTTCCCGCTGACCTACGGCGTCGACGCGATGCAGCACCTGGCCGCCGGGAGCTCGCTCGGCGACGTCGCAGGAGACGTCGCGGTGATCGTCGCGTTCCTCGCGGGCGCGGTGGTGGTCGGGGGGCTCACGCTGCGCCGTCGGACGCCGTGACGCTCACCGGGCGCTGGGGAGCCCGCGTCAGGGGCGGGAGCCGAAGCGCTCCAACAGCTCGGCCGGCCCGGAAACGATGAGCAGGTCCGTGGGGGAGATGCGGGTCTCGGGGGTCGCGTACTGGAACTCCACGCCCGGCGACTTCACGCCGATGATCGTGACGCCGTACTTCGAGCGGACCTTCGACTGCTCGAGCGTGAACCCGTGCGTCTCCTTCGGCGGCCGCATCTTGACGATCGTGAAGCCGTCCTCGACCTCGATGTAGTCGAGGAGCTTGCCGGAGACGAGGTGCGCGACCCGGTTCCCGGCGTCGGACTCGGGGAAGACGACGTGGTGCGCGCCGATGCGCTGCAGGATCCGGCCGTGCTCCGCGGAGACCGCCTTGGCCCAGATCTGCGGCGTGCCCAGGTCGACCAGGTTCCCCGTGATGAGGACGGAGGCCTCGAGCGCCGTCCCCACCGCCACGACGGCGACGGAGAAGTCCCGTGCGCCGATCTGCTCGAGCGCCTCCGGGTTGGAGGCGTCGGCCTCGACGAGCGCGAGGCGCCCGGACCACTGCGAGACGAGGTCCGGGTTCTTCTCGGCGACGAGCACGTCCTGGCCGAGCCGGTCGAGCGACGTCGCGATCGACTGCCCGAAGCGGCCGAGCCCGATCACGAGCGCGCCCGCGGCCCGCTCCTCGGAACGTGGCCGCACCTCGCGGACCCGGGGGTCCACCGACTTCGTGGGCATGGTGTCAACCAATGATCGGCCTCTCCTCGGGCATCCTGATGACGCGGCGACGGCTGCGGAGCGCGAGCGCCGCACCCAGAGTCATGGTCCCGGTGCGGCCCACGAACATCAACACGACCAGCACGTACTTGCCGGCCTCGGGCAGGTCCGGGGTGACGCCCGTCGAGAGCCCGACGGTCGCGAACGCGGAGATCACCTCGTAGATGACGACGTCGAGGTTCCAGCCCGTGATCTGCAGAAGGAGCAGGCTCGCGGTCAGGACGGCGGTCGCGCCCACGAAGGTGACGGCGATCGCGAGCCGGATCGTCTCGGGCGGGATGCGTCGTCGGAACACCTCGATGTCGCGGTCGCCCCGGGCCTCCGCGACGATCGCGAGGAGCATCACGGCGAGCGTCGTGACCTTGATGCCGCCCGCCGTCGACGCGCTGCCGCCCCCCACGAACATGAGCGCGTCGGTGACGAGCCAGCTCGTCTCGTGCAGGTCGCCGATGTCGACGGTCGAGAACCCCGTCGAGCGCGGCATGATGCCCTGGAACACGGCGGCGAGGACCTTGTTCGCGACGTTGAGCGGCCCGAAGGTCTTGGGGTTCGTCCACTCGAGGCCGAGGAAGGCGATCGCGCCGACCAGCACGAGCAACGCGCCGGTCACCAGGGTGAGCTTCGCGTGCAGCGACAGCCGGTCGGGCCGCTTGCGGTTGCGCATGATGTTGAGGATCACGGGGAAGCCGAGCGACCCGATGAACGTCCCGACGATCAGCGGGACGCAGAGCGCCCAGTCGCCGACGCTTCCCTCGAGCCCCTCCGCGGTCGGGACGAAGCCGGCGTTGTTGAACGCGGAGATCCCGAAGAACAGCGCGTGCCAGGCGGCCTCGCCGACCGTCTGGCGCAGCACCAGGAAACGGGGGAACAGGGCGAGCGCGACGAGGAGCTCGAGCGACGTCGAGGTGATGACGACGACGCGGATGAGCGAGCCGACCTCGCCGAGCCGCGTCGTCTTGACCTCGGTCGCGGCCAGCATGCGCTGCGTGAGGCCGAGATGCCGGGACACCGCGAGCCCGAGGATCGACGCGAGCGTCATGACGCCGAGGCCGCCGACCTTGATGGCGACGAGGATCACGACCTGCCCGAACGTCGACCAGAAGACGCCCGTCGGGACCACGGTCAACCCGGTCACGCACACCGCGGACGTGGCGGTGAACAGCGCGTCGACGACCGGTGCGCTCCGCCCCGAGGCTGTCGCCCACGGGGTCAGGAGCAGCAGCGTGAAGACCATGACGACGCCGGCGAACGAGAAGACCGCCAGCCTGGCGGGGGAGCGTCGGGCGAGGCGGTCGACGACGCCCCGCGCGGTCACGAACTGGTCCCTGAAGGCCTCGGCCACGTCCCTCCTCCGTCTGCCGTGTCCCTCGCGTGCTGCGTCGGGCGCTGCGTCGTCGTTGCCCGACGCCGCCCGCCGCGCGCCGGCTCGTGCCGTCACCTGACCTGGCTCTTCGCCCGCGCCCGCCCCGGCAGACTAGCGTGATCCCCGTGCCGGTTCCCTTCGACGCGCGCGACGCCGCCGCCCCCGCCCCCGTCGGCGACCTCGCCGCCGCGCCCGCACCGGACGTGGACGCGCCCCGGTCGCTCGTGGTCTGGAGCCCCGAGCTGCTGGCCTACGACTTCGGTCCCGGCCACCCCATGGCGCCGTCCCGCCTCCAGCTGACGATGAGCCTCGTCCGGTCGCTCGGGCTGCTCGACACCCCCGGCGTGGAGCTCGTGGACCCGGTCCCCGCGGACGACGCCGAGCTCGCCCTCGTGCACGACGAGCGGTACGTCGCCGCGGTCCGCTCGGCGTCCGAGAAGGGCACGACCGACCCGCTGCGCGGGCTCGGGACCGAGGACGACCCGGTCTTCCCGGGCATGCACGAGGCGGCGGCGCGGATCTTCCACGGCTCGTACGTGGCGGCCGGCGCGGTCTGGTCGGGCGAGGTCGAGCACGCCGTGAACGTCGCGGGCGGCATGCACCACGCGCGCCGGGACGCGGCGTCGGGCTTCTGCATCTACAACGACGCGGCCGCCGCGATCCGCCGCCTGCTCGACGACGGCGCGACCCGGGTCGCGTACGTGGACGTCGACGCGCACCACGGGGACGGCGTCGAGGGCGTGTTCTGGAACGACCCGCGCGTCCTGACCGTGTCCGTGCACCAGAGCGGCCAGACCCTCTTCCCGGGCACGGGCTTCCCGACGGACACGGGCGGCCCGAAGGCCGAGGGGTCCGCCGTCAACGTGGCCCTGCCCCGCCACACCGACGGCGCGGGGTTCCTCCGCGCGTTCGACGCCGTGGTGCCCGCCGTCCTGCGAGCCTTCGCGCCCGAGGCGATCGTCAGCCAGCACGGCTGCGACTCGCACGCCCAGGACCCGCTGACCGACCTGCACGTCGGGGTCGACGCGCAGCGGATCGCCGCGGAGCGCGTCCACGCGCTCGCGCACGAGCTGTCGGGCGGGCGGTGGGTCGCGCTCGGTGGCGGCGGGTACGCCGTCATCGACGTGGTGCCGCGCGCCTGGGCGAACGTCGTCGCGGAGGTCGTGCACCGGCCGCTCGACCCCGACACGCCCTTGCCGGAGTCCTGGCGGCACGACGTCGCGGAGGGCGCGGGCGAGGACCCGCCGCGACGCATGGGCGACCACCCTGTGACGTTCAAGCCCTGGTCGCAGGGGTACGACCCGGCCGACGACCTCGACCGGTCGATCCTCGCGACCCGCCGCGAGGTATTTCCGCTGCTCGGCCTGGACCCCTACCTCGACTGAGGGTGCGCCTCGGTGACAGCCGGGCCGGATTCGGCTGGGCGGGGTCGGCGCGGTAGGCTGGTCCACGGCCTTCGTCTCGTCTCGTCCCGCCGTCTTCGACCGCGTCGTCAGCTCGTCAGCTCGCCGCACGTCGCAGGGTCGGGGGACACGTGGACGAGGCGACGATCTGACACCTTCGATCATTGCGAGGACCCATGGGCTCCGTCATCAAGAAGCGCCGCAAGCGCATGGCGAAGAAGAAGCACCGCAAGCTGCTTCGTAAGACGCGCCACCAGCGTCGCAACAAGAAGTGACGCCCCGCCCGGCCTGCCGGGCGTGAGCGAGAAGGGCTCGACCGCGTGCGGTCGGGCCCTTTCGTGCGTCCGGGCAGTTTCGTGCGTCCGGGCCCCGCGAGGCGGACGGGCGGCCGGTCTATGTCGCGGGAGGGGCGTCAGCGGCGCGCGGCGCGGCGCAGCAGCGACGTCGCTGCCCAGCCGGCGGCGACCCAGCCGCCCGCCTTGACGCCCGTGCGGGCGGCGCGGCGCGTGGGCTGGCGGAACTCGCGCACCTCCCAGCCGGACGCCCTCGCGAGCCGTCGCAGCCGCGGCTCGGGGTTCACGGCGCACGGGTGGCCGACGGCGGCGAGCAGGTCCATGTCGTTCATGGAGTCGCCGTAGGCGTACGAGCGGTCGAGGTCGATCCCGGTCCGTGCGGCGAGGTCGCGGGCTGCCCGCGCCTTCGCGGCGCCGTGCATGAGCTCGCCGTCGAGACGCCCGGTGTAGACGCCGTCGGCGTCGTGCTCGGGGACGGTCGCGAGCGCGCCGGTGGCGCCGAGCCTCCGGGCGATGAGCCCGCCGACCTCGACGGGCGCCGCGGTCACGAGCCAGACCTGGTGCCCGGCCGCGAGGTGCGCCTCGAGCAGCGCCCGCGTGCCCGGGAAGATCCGGAGGGCGAGCACGTCGTCGTACACCTGCTCGCCGATGCTGCAGACCTCGTGGACCGAGTGTCCCGCCACGAGGCAGAGCGCTTTGGCGCGGACCTTGTCGAGGTGCTGCGCGTTCTCGCCGTAGACGGCGTACCGCGCCTGGTGCACCGCGAACCGCGCGATGTCACGCGCCCGGAAGAAGCCTCGGGCGTGCAGGGCCTTGGCGAGGTGGAAGGTGCTGGCTCCGCGTACGAGGGTGTTGTCGACGTCGAAGAACGCGGCCACCGCCGAGGGGTGAGCGGTGTCGTCCGCGGGCGTCGCGGGGCGCGCGACGACCGCGTGCTGGCGACCCGGGACGTGTGACATGCGCCCCACCCTAGGGCTGCCGGCTGAGCGTTCACGACGAGCCGCCGGGGGTCGTGCAGGTCCTGCACACCACCTGCACGGGCCACCTACGCTGGGGTGGTGACGTCCCCCGAGCCCGTTCCTGCCGTCCCCCCGGTCGCGCCCGACGGCGCCGTCCCGCCCCGCGTCGTGCTGTACGTGCGGGAGGGGTGCCACCTGTGCGAGGACGCGCGCGCCGTCGTCGTCGGGGCGTGCGCGGAGGCGGGGGAGCGGTACGTGGAGCAGGACGTGGACGCCGATCCCGCGCTGCGCGAGGAGTACGGCGAGCTCGTCCCGGTCGTGACGGTCGACGGGGTGCGGCAGGGGTACTGGCGACTCGACGGCGAGCGGGTCCGCCGGGCGCTCGCGCGCTGAACGACGAAGCGGGCTGTCAGGACGTGGTGGCCCGTGACGGGTACCACGTTCTGCCAGCCCGCTCGCGCGAGGGGTGTGCCAGAACCTGCCGACCGTAGACGGCCACCAGGTTCTGACAGGCAGGGAGAGTCAGTCCTTCTTGACGATCGCCGAGAGGTCGAGGTCGATCTTGACCTTGTCGGAGACGAGCACGCCGCCGGCCTCGAGGGCCGCGTTCCACGTGATGTCGAACTCCTTGCGGGAGATCTCGGTCTTGGCCTCGAACGCAGCGCGCTCGTTGCCGAACGCGTCGACGGCCGCACCGGTGAACTCGGTCTCGAGCTCGACGGACTTGGTCACGCCGTTGATCGTGAGGTCGCCGGTCACGACGAACTCGTCGGCCGAGCCGGAGACGGAGGTCGAGGTGAAGGTCCAGGTCGGGAACTTCTCGACGGTGAAGAAGTCGGCGCTCTGGAGGTGGCCGTCGCGGTTGGCGTCGCCGGTCGTGACGGAGCGGGCGTCGAGCTCGGCGGAGACGGCCGAGACCTCGAGCGTCTCGCCGACGACGATCGCGCCGCTCGTGATGGCGACGGTGCCGCGGACCTTGGAGATGCCGGCGTGGCGGACGGTGAAGCTCGCGGACGAGTGCGACGGGTCGATCTCGTAGGTGCCGGGGACGACGCCGGTGGGCAGGGCGGTGGCGGTCATGGAGTGCTCCTCGGGGGCGTGGCTCGTTACCTGGATTGGTTGAACATACAACTGAACTAGCTCGTGCGGCGAGGCATTCCCCGATCGTGGTGTGGTGTGCGTCACATCGGCCGCGGTTCGCGGCGCCGTGCGGCGGTCGCTCCGGCGCGTCCCCCGGCGCCGCCGGTGCGGTTGGTTAGCCTCGCGCCAGGCGGACGGACGGTCCGCAGCGACGAAGGGGGCCGGCCGTGGGAGCCGCGAAGATCCGCGTGGGCATCGTCGGGGCGAGCCCCGACCGCGGCTGGGCCGCGCGGGCGCACGTCCCGGCCCTGCGCGCGCTCCCCGACTACACGCTGACCGCGGTCGGCACGAGCCGGGCGGCCAGCGCGGAGGCCGCGGCCCGCGCCTTCGGGGCGCCGCACGCCTTCGCCGACGCCCGGAGCCTCGCCGAGCACCCCGACGTCGACCTCGTCGTCGTCACGGTCAAGGTTCCCGCGCACGCCGAGCTGGTCGAGGCGGCGCTCGCGGCCGGGAAGCACGTCTACTGCGAGTGGCCGCTCGCGCGCACGACCGGGGAGGCCGAAGCCCTCGCGGCGGCGGCCCGCGGGGCGGGGGGTCCACCACGTGATCGGGCTGCAGGCGCGCTCCGCGCCGGCGATCGCGTACGCCCGCGACCTGGTTGCCGCGGGCCGCGTGGGCAGGGTGACCTCGGCGACCGTGCGTGCCACGCGAGGAGCCGGGGCGGGCGGGCAGGTCCCCGCCTGGGCCACGTACACGCTCGACGGGGAGAACGGCGCCGGGACGCTCGAGGTCGCGGGCGGGCACACGCTCGACGCCGTCCAGCACCTCCTCGGTGCCGTGCGCGAGCTGTCGGCGACCCTCTCCGTGCAGCGTCCGACGCTCACGGTCGCCGAGACCGGGGCCGTGGTCCCGGCGACGAGCCCCGACCACCTGGTCCTGGGCGCGACGCTCGCCGGCGGTGCCGCGCTGGCGGCACACGTCCACGACGGCCAGGCCACGGCGGCCGGGACCCGGGTCGAGATCTCCGGTACCGACGGCGACCTCCTCCTCGTCTCGACCGGTCGCACCGCGCCGGCAGGCGTCCAGGTCGGCGAGCTGCGGCTGTTCGGCTCGGACGGGAGCGGCGTCTTCGAGGAGCTTCCCGTCCCGGACCGCTACCGTCCGGCCGCGGGGATCGAGCCGTCCGCGGAGGGCTTCAACGTGGCGCAGCAGTACGCGCGGCTGGCCGACGACCTGCGCACCGGAGCACGGACCGTCCCCGACTTCGACGACGGGCTCGCGCTGCACCGCCTGCTCGACGTCGTCAGGTCCGCCGCGCGCACCGGGACCCGCCAGACGACGGGGTCCGTGGCTCGGTCAAGCCGAGCTCAGGAGAGCGTCGTCGAAGCCCATCATTAGGGCATCTCCGCACGTCATGGACACAATGCAGCCGTGAACACCCCGACCGACCACCGCTGGCTCGACACCCAGCAGCAGGCCGCATGGCGCGACTTCCTCGAAGGCGTCGGCCGGTTCCAGGAGGTCCTCGTGCGCGAGCACGACCGCCGCCTCCCGCTCTCCGTGCCCGAGTACGACGTGCTCGTCCAGCTCTCCGAGCAGCCCGACCGTTCGCTCCGGATGTCGCGGCTCGCGGAGCGCCTCGCGTACTCGCGGTCGCGCGTCACGCACACGGTCTCCCGGATGGAGCGCGCCGGGCTGGTCCGCCGCGTCGCAGCCGCCGAGGACAAGCGCGGCGTCCACTGCTCGATGACCGACGCGGGCTGGCACGCGCTCGTCGCCGCCGCGCCCACGCACGTCGACATCGTCCGCACCTACCTCGTCGACGTCCTCACGCGGGACGAGCTGCTCTCGCTCGGGAGCGCGATGGCGCGCGTGCGGGACGCGTGCGCGACCGCGCTCACCTGATCGGCCGCCGTGCGTTCGCCGAGGGTGACGCTGCGTGCGCCGAGGGTGACGCTGCGTGCGCCGAGGGTGACGTTCCGTTTGCCGACGGCGCCGGTGTGGTGAACGCGCCGGAATCTCGCTGAGTTCGGGTGACGGGGGCGGTGGCGGCCCGACGCCACGTCGACCTGGCGGATTCCATCGCTCGCAGCCCCCGCAAGGCAACCAATATCGCCAGGTCAGCGAGCTGGGGCGTCACCATCGGTGGGCAGGGCGTCACCGTCGGTGGGCAGGGCGTCACCGTCGGTGGGCAGGGTGTCGCCGTCGGTGGGCAGGGTGTCGCCGTCGGTGGGCAGGGTGTCGCCGTCGGTGGGCAGGGCGTCACCGTCGGTGGGCAGGGCGTCACCGTCGGCGGACGTGCGGGACGCGTGCGCCACGGCCCTGGCCCGACCGCCGCCCGGCTCCCCAGGGGGCTCTGCGACAATCGGGGGCGTGCCCAGCCCTGACCCCAGCCCCGCTGCCGCCCCCGTGACCGTCGTCCACCTCGTCCGTCACGGCGAGGTCCACAACCCCGACGGCGTCCTCTACGGCCGCATCGCCGGCTACCGGCTGTCCGAGCGCGGGCAGGCGATGGCACAGCGTCTCGCCGAGCACTTCTCGGGCGACGGCCACGACGTCACGCACGTCGTCGCGAGCCCGCTGCAGCGCGCCCAGGAGACGGCGACGCCCGTCGCCGAGGCCCTCGGCCTCGAGCTCGGCAGCGACGACCGCCTCATCGAGGCCGCGAACCACTTCGAGGGCCTGACGTTCGGCGTCGGGGACGGGTCGCTGCGCCACCCGCGCCACTGGAAGTTCCTCTGGAACCCGTTCCGCCCGTCGTGGGGCGAGCCCTACAAGGAGCAGGCCGCGCGCGTGCGGGCCGCCGTCGACACCGCGCGCGAGGCCGCGCGCGGCCACGAGGCCGTGCTCGTCAGCCACCAGCTCCCCGTCTGGGTGACCCGGCTGTCCGCCGAGCACCGGCGCCTGTGGCACGACCCGCGCCGCCGCCAGTGCTCGCTCGCGTCGGTCACGTCGCTGACGTTCGAGGGCGACCGGCTCGTCGGGATCGAGTACGCCGAGCCCGCCGCCGACCTCCTCCCGGGCGCGTCCGCCGTGCCGGGAGCGTGACGGTGGTCACGAACACCCCCTCCGGGGCCCCGGAAGCCCCGGATTCCCAGGACGCGTCCAGGCTGCGGCGGCACCGTGGCACCGTGCCGCGCCCTGCCCGTCCCGCCCGCTCCGCCGCAGCGCACGTCGCGCCCGCCCCTTCCGGACGGCGTCGCGCGCGCGTGGGCGCGCTCGCGACCCTCCTGACGGTGGGCGCGCTGCTGCTCGCGGGCTGCACGTCGAGCTCCGGGAACGACGGCGGGAACCTCGGCTTCGTGCAGGGCGACGGGTCCGTCAAGACGTGGACGCCCAGCGAGCGGTCGAAGCCGGTCGCGCTCACCGGGACCGCGTTCGACGGCACCAAGGTGGACACCTCCGACTGGCACGGCGACGTCGTCGTCGTCAACACCTGGTACGCGGGCTGCGCGCCCTGCCGCAAGGAGGCACCGGACCTCGCCGCCCTCGCCTCGAGCGAGAAGGACGGCGTCCACTTCGTCGGGATCAACTCCACCGACGACGCCGGCGCGGCCGAGGCGTTCCAACGCACCTTCAAGATCAGCTACCCGTCGATCTCCGACAAGAGCGGCTCCGTCGTCGCCACGCTGCAGGGCGTCGTGCCCGTGCAGGCCGTGCCCACGACCGTCGTCCTCGACGCGGAGGGCCGCGTGGCCGCCCGCGTGCTCGGCGCGACGACGAAGGCCACGCTCGCCGGCCTCGTCGACGACGTCCGCGCCGGCAGCACCGCGACGTCGTGATGCTCGCTGACGGGGTGCTCGAGGCGTCGTCGGGGTTCGCGACCACGGCGTTCAGCGGGTCGATGCTGCTCGCGGTACCGGTCGCCGTCGTCGCCGGGTTCGTCTCGTTCGCCAGCCCCTGCGTGCTCCCGCTCGTCCCCGGCTACGTCGGGTACGTGAGCGGGTGGGCCGCGTCGAACGCGGGCGTGAACGCGCTCCCCGGCGGGGCGGCCCCCGGGACCCGGCCGGCCGGGACACCGAGCGTCGCCCGGGGCCGCGCGCGCGTCGTCGCCGGGGTCGGGCTGTTCGTCGCCGGTTTCACGCTCGTCTTCGTCGTGCTCGGCGGGTTCGTCGGCGCCCTCGGGACGCAGGTGCGGCAGGCCGAGGACGTCCTCATCCGCGTGCTGGGCGTCGTCGTGATCCTCATGGGCCTCGCGTTCCTCGGGGCGCTGCCGTTCCTGCAGCGCGAACGGCGCATCCACGTGACGCCGCGCGCCGGGCTGTGGGGCGCGCCGCTGCTCGGGATCGTGTTCGGGCTCGGCTGGACGCCGTGCCTCGGGCCGACCCTCACCGCGGTGTACGCGCTCGCGCTCGACCAGGCGACCGTCGTCCGCGGGGCGGCGCTCGCCGTCGCGTACTGCATCGGGCTCGGCGTGCCGTTCGTGCTCGTCGCGCTGGGGCTGCAGTCGAGCCGGCGCATGCTGGACTTCCTGCGACGGCACCGGCTCGCGTTCCTGCGGATCGGCGGCGGCATGCTCGTGCTCATCGGGATCGCGATGGTGACGGGGGTCTGGGGAACGTGGACGGCCGCGCTGGGCGGCTGGGCGTCGAGGTACGGGGTGCAGGTGTGACCGAGATCGACAAGACCACCGAGCGCGACGAGGCGCGCCGCGGGTACCGCCCCGAGGGCATCGACGACGCGTTCGTCGCGCACGACGAGGACGGCTCGGCCACCCCGCCCGCCCGCGGCGGCCGCAAGGGCGCCGACGGCGCCGCGCCCGTCATGCCGAAGCTGGGCTGGAAGGGCACGCTGCGCTGGATGTGGCGGCAGCTCACGAGCATGCGCGTCGCGCTCATGCTCCTCATGCTGCTCGCCGTGGCCGCGGTGCCCGGCTCGATCCTGCCGCAGCAGTCGATCGACCCGTCCGGGGTCACCCAGTACCTCCAGGACAACCCGACGGCTGGGAAGATCCTCGACAGGCTCGGGTTCTTCGACGTCTTCTCGTCGGTCTGGTTCTCGGCGATCTACATCCTGCTGTTCGTGTCGCTCGTCGGCTGCATCGTGCCGCGCGCGATCGCGCACACCAAGGCGCTGCGCCAGCGCCCCCCGAAGACCCCCCGCCGGTTCGACCGTTTCCCCGCCAAGGGGCACGCGGCCACCGACGCCGCGCCGGACGCCGTCGTCGCCGCCGCCGTGCGCCACCTGCGCGGGCCGCTGCGCTGGCTGCCGACGTTCCGCGTCGAGACCGGCACCGACGCCGAGGGCCGGCGCACCGTCGCGGCCGAGCGCGGGTACCTGCGCGAGACCGGCAACATCCTGTTCCACCTGTGCCTGCTCGGGCTGCTCGTCGCCGTCGGGACCGGACAGGTGCTGCACTACCGCGCCCAGGTGATCGTCTCCGAGGGCCACGGGTTCGCGAACTCCGTCGTCGACTACGACACGTTCGAGTCCGGGGCGTTCTGGCGGTCCAGCTCGCTCGACCCGTTCAGCATGACCCTCGACAAGTTCACGTCCGAGTTCACGACGACGGCCACGGCCGAGCCCCGCAACTTCACCGCGTTCGTGACGGTCCGCCAGCCCGGCGCCCCCGAGAAGGCCGAGAAGATCCGCGTCAACCACCCGCTCGACGTCGGTGGCGCGAAGGTCTACCTCCAGGGCAACGGCTACGCGCCGAACATCACCGTCAAGGACGCGAAGGGCGAGGTCGCGTACTCGGGGCCAGTCGTCTTCATCCCGCAGGACACCAACTACACGTCGCAGGGCGTCGTCAAGGTCCCCGACGTGTCCGCGGGGCTCGACCAGATCGGTCTCGTCGGGTTCCTGCTGCCCACCGCGGCCAGCGACGACCCGACCCAGGCGTCCATCTACCCGCAGCCCCTCAACCCGATGCTCGTCCTCAACGTCTGGCACGGGAACCTCGGGCTCGACGACGGCACGCCCCAGAACGTCTACCGGCTCGACACCAGCGACATGACGGAGTCGACCAAGGACGGCAAGCCCGTCACCCTCACCATCCAGCCCGGCAAGACGGTGAAGCTGCCCGACGGCCTCGGCACCGTCACCTTCGACTCCCTCCCGCGGTACGTCGCGCTCGACCTGCGCTACGACCCCGCCCTGACCTGGATCCTCGTCTTCGCGCTCGGCGCCCTCCTCGGGCTCGCCCTGTCGCTCTTCACGCCCCGCCGCCGCGTCTGGCTGCGGGTCTGGAGCGAGGACGTCACCGACGACGAGTCGGGCGAGACCCGCCCGCGTACAGTGATAGACGCCGCCGGCCTCGCGAGAGGCGACGACTCCGGGCTCCAGCGCGAGGTCGACGGGGTCGTCGCGAGCGCCGCCGGGACCGGGTCCTCCACCGCACCCTCGAACCTTCCGAGAAAGGCCCCCCGATGAGCTACGCAGAGCTCAGCACCCACCTCGTGTGGGCGTCGCTGACGGTCCTCACCGTCTCGATGATCGCGTTCCTCGTCGACCTGACACGGCTGGGCGAGTCGCGCAGCGACCTCGCGTCCGTCGCGCGGCTCGGCACCCGGCGCAAGGAGCTCGTCGGCGTCGGCGCCGGCGGGGGCGACCTCACCGCGTCGCTCGCCGAGGCGACGTCGCGGGCGAGCGGCGGGACCGGCGGCGCCGACGAGGTCGTCGAGCGGCCCGTGAACCGCAAGGCCGCCGGCATCGGCATGTCGACCGCGACCCTCGGCTGGCTGCTCCTCGTGCTCGCCATCGTGACCCGCGGCATCGCCGCCGGCCGCACCCCCTGGGCCAACATGTACGAGTTCACGCTCGTCGGAGCGTGCGTCGCGCTCACCGTGTTCCTGATCGTCAGCCGGTTCCGCGACGTCCGGTTCCTCGGCGCGTTCGTGACGCTCCTCGCCGTCCTGTTCCTCGCGCTCGCGCAGGAGGTCTTCTTCGTCCAGGCCGACGGCGTCCAGCCTGCGCTCCAGTCCTACTGGCTCGTCATCCACGTCGGCGTCGCCATCACCGCGGCCGGCATCCTCACCGTCGCGTTCGTGACGTCGATCCTGCAGCTCCTGCGCGACTCCCGGGACAACGGGTCCGCCGTCCTCAACCACCGGGCGTTCCGCTGGCTCGACGCCCTGCCCACGCCCGGCCAGCTCGAGGTGCTGAGCTTCCGGCTCAACGCCGTCGGCTTCGTCCTGTGGACCTTCACGCTCATCGCCGGCTCCATCTGGGCCGAGCACGCCTGGGGTCGGTACTGGGGCTGGGACCCCAAGGAGGTCTGGACGTTCATCGTCTGGGTCGTCTACGCCGGCTACCTCCACGCCCGCACGACGCGCGGGTGGTCCGGACGGCGGGCTGCGTACTTCGTGATCGTCGGGTACGCGTGCGTGATCTTCAACTTCACCGGCGTGAACCTCATCTTCGACGGGAAGCACTCGTACTCGGGCCTGACGAGCTGAGTTCTGCTCGCTCACCGGTTCGTGGTTGCGTCCGCGCCCGCGCGTTCGTCGTCTCGCCGTCGCCGACGGTGACGTCCCGTTCGCCGAGGGTGACGCCGGGTTCGCCGAGGGTGACGCCGGGTTCGCCGAGGGTGACGTCCCGTTCGCCGAGGGTGACGCTGCGCACGCGCGAGCATGCGGTTGTCCACTCGGCGCAGGGCCGAGCATGGGGCTGCTCACTCGCTTGGCGTCGAGAAGGGGGATGACCTCATGGTCGGCGTCCGGGCGGGGTCGCCCCCGGTGCCTCGTCGCATGGTCGCCATCGGCGGTGCGATCGCCGCCGACCGCGTGGACCGCCCGGTGGGGCGGGCTGCTGATCAGGCGGACGGGTCCTGGTTGTCGTCGTGCGGGGCCGAGCGGCGGTCCCGCTGCTCGCGGCGGCGACGCTCGAGGTCGAGCCGGCGCAGGAAGTCGGGGTCGTCGTCGGGTGCGACCGGGCCGGACGGGCGCGAGCCGCGCGCGGGCGGCGTCGACGTCCCCGCGCCCGGGCTGCGCGAGAGGACGAGCCACAGGACCGGACCGAGGACCGGCAGCAGGATGATCGCCAGGATCCACAGGGCCTTCGGCGCGCCGGCCGGCCGCTTGTCCTGCGAGGTCACGCAGTCGGTGAGCGCGTAGACGAGCAGGCCGATGGCGGCGAGGACCAGGAGACCGCGGAACATGGGTCCCAGCCTAGGCCCGTACCCTGAGCACATGCCCCTGCTCGTCTACACCCTTCTTCGGCTCGCCCTCATCGCGGCGGCGTGGGTCGTGCTGTGGCTGCTCGGCCTGACCGGGCCGATCTGGTTCGTCGTCGCCGTCCTGATCGGCCTCATGGTCTCGTACGCCGCCTTCCGCGGGCCCCGCGACGCCGCCGCGCGCTGGCTCGCGGAGCGTGTCGAACGTCGTCGGGCGGCGAAGGGGCCTCGGACCTCCGGCATCGAGGACGACGCCGACGAGGAGGACCGCGCGATCGACGCCGCCTCCGCCGACGAACCCGCGTCCACCCCCGATGCCGGCAACCCCGACCCGCGCGCCCTCGACGCGCGCACCCCCGACGACCGGACCTAGCCTCGCCGGGTGAGCACCTGGACGTGGCCCGCGTACGTGGGCGTGGTGGGCGGCGTCCTCCTCTTCGGGCTGCTGCTCGTCCCGATCCTCCTGTTCCAGGTGCGCCGCTACGGGGCGCTGAACGGCCGCCGGCTCGTGGGCGCGGCCGCCGTGGCGGTCTACGGGGTCGCGCTCGTCGCGTACACCCTCCTCCCGCTGCCGACGGGCGACCTCGCCGCATGGTGCGCCGCGCACGGGTACGGCTCCGCGCAGCTCCGCCCGCTCCAGTTCGTCGACGACATCCGCGACGCGACCGCCGGGGAACCGCTCAGCGCCGCGATCCGGAGCCCTGCCGTCCTGCAGGTCGTGCTCAACGTGGTGCTGTTCGTCCCGTGGGGCGTGATCGTGCGCCGGTTCCTCGGCTGGCGGCTGCTGCCCGCGGTCGCGAGCGCGTTCGCGGCGTCCCTGCTAATCGAGACGACCCAGTACACCGGCATCTTCGGGCTGATCCCGTGCTCGTACCGCGTCGGCGACGTCGACGACCTCCTGACCAACACGCTCGGCGGCCTCCTCGGCGCGCTCGTGGCGCCCGTCGTGCTGCGCTGGATGCCGCAAGCCCACGACCTCGCCGCACACCGCGGCGAGCCGCGGCCCGTGACGGTCTGGCGGCGGTGGCTCGGGATGCTGCTGGACGCCGCCGCGTTCGTCGGGCTCGGGTTCGTGCTCGACGTGGCGTACCGGCTCGTGCTCGTGGCCGCGGGGCGCCCGACGCCGACCGGCGAGGACGGCGTGGACTGGGTGCTCGGGAACGCCGTCCCCCTCGTCGTGGTCTTCGTGTGGCCGGCCCTCGTCGGCAGCGGTGCGTCGTGGGGGCAGCGCGCGGTCTGGCTGGACCCCGGCCTGGGAGGCCGCCCGCGCCGCCTGCTGCGCGCCACCGTGCCGGGCGGCCTGTGGGGCCTGTGCGGTGCGCTCGCCTCGGTCCCGGCGTCCTGGGGGCTGTCGGACGTCGCCGAGGTCGCGCGCGTGGCCGCGGCCGTGCTCGCCGTGGTCGCCGTCGTCGCCGTCCCGTTCACCCGGGGGAGGCGGGGACTGTCGGGGGTGGTGAGCGGCGCCGTCGTGCGGGACGTGCGGGGAGAGACGCGGTGGAGCGCCGCTCAGAGCGACAGACCGAGCCCCAGCAGCACGCCGTAGCCGAGCTCGAAGAAGCCCGTCGCCGCGAGCACGGGAACGAGCGCCCGACCGCGCGCGCCCACGAGGACGGGGATCGACAGCAGGATCGCGGGCAGCAGCAGGAGCAGCACGATGAGCGACCACGGCGCCCAGAACGCGCAGACGACGCCGAGCACGAGTGCGATCCACAGCTCGCCGACGTACACGCGCCGCGCGCGGAAGTCGCCGAGCCGCACCGCGAGGGTGCGCTTGCCCGCGGGCACGTCCGTGGGGATGTCGCGGATGTTGTTGGCCATGAGGATCGCGCACGCGAGCAGCCCGACGCCCACCGCGCCGAGCGCCGACGGCCAGGTCACGCGCGGGCTGTCCGTGTAGGCGAGCTGCGTGTACGTCGTGCCGAGGACCGCGACGAGCCCGAAGAAGACGAACACGCCGACGTCACCGAGACCGCGGTACCCGTACGGGTTCTTACCGCCCGTGTAGTACCAGGCGGCCAGCACGCACAGCACGCCGACGGCGATGAGCCACCAGGTCCCCGTGAGCGCGACGAGCACGAGCCCCAGCACCCCCGCGACGCCGAACGACGCGAACGCCGCGGCGCGGACCTTCCGGGGCTGCGCGAGGCCGGTCGCCGTGAGGCGCGTCGGTCCGACGCGGTCCACGTCGGTGCCGCGGACGCCGTCCGAGTAGTCGTTCGCGTAGTTGACGCCGACCTGGAGCGCGAGCGCCACGCCGAGCGCGAGCAGCGCGCCCCAGAACCAGAAGCCGTCGGTCTGCGCCGCGGCGCCGGATCCGACGAGCACGGGGGTCGCGGCTGCCGGCAGCGTGCGGGGGCGGGCTCCCGCGATCCACTCGGAGGGTGTGGCCATGGGGATCAGGCTAGTCGGGCGTCAGTGCTGCTCGCCGCGCACGACGGCGCCCGCGGACTCCGCGAGCCCGCGGCGGTCGACCTTCCCGGGGCCGCGCAGGGGGAGCGAGCCCGTGACGAGGACGTGCCGGGGCGCGGCGTGGGGGCCGAGCGCGTCGCGGGCGAGGGTGCGCACGCGGTCGCGCAGGTCGACGTCCGCGGGGCGGAGCGCCCCTGTCCTGGCCGGACCGGAGGCCGCCCGGACGACGACCGCGACGACGGCCTGCCCCCACTCCGGGTCCGGCACCCCGACGACGCACGTCTCGCCGAGCGGGGCGAGCGCGTGCTCGACGGCGAGCGGTGCGACCTTCTCGCCCCCCGTGACGACGACGTCGTCCGCGCGTCCGAGCACCCGCAGGCGGACGGCGGGCCGGGCGACGGGTGGGGCGCCGTCGTCGGGTGCGGGGAGCTCGGGCGTGAGCGCACCGAGGTCGGAGGTCACGAACCACCGGGTGCCGTCGGCGTCGGTGCGGAACGTGGCAGACCCCCGCTCGCCCAGGTACCCGGCCGCGACGACCGGCCCGCCGAGCTCGACCCGGCCCTCGTCCCCGAGGCGCACCCGGACGCCGTCGAGGGGGACGCCGTCGTACACGCAGCCGCCGCACGTCTCCGACATGCCGTACGTGGTGACGACCGGCACACCCAGCGACCGGGCGGCGTCGAGCAGGTCGGGGGAGGTCGCGGCGCCCCCGACGAGCACGGCGTCGAACCGGGCGAGCGCGCGGGCCGCCGCGAGTCCCTCGGGGTCGCCGGCGTCGGCGGCGTCGACGACGCGGTGGAGCTGGGTCGGGACGAGCGAGAGGTAGGCGCGGCTCGTGGCGGGCTCGTCGAGGAACGTCGTGGCGTGGGCGGCGAGCAGGGCGGGGGTGAAGGGCGTGTCGGGCAGGTGGGCGGGCTGCGTCCCTGCGACGACGGAGCGCGCGATGACCTGCGCGCCCGCGACGTGGTGCCACGGGAGCGCGAGGAGCCAGCGGCCGTGGCCGCCGAGCCGCGCGGCCGTCGCACCGATCGACGCGAGGAGCGCGGACCGGGTCAGCACGACCTCGCGCGGCGTCCCGGTCGAGCCGGAGGTCCGCACGACGAGCGCCGCGTCCGCCGGCAGGTCCGTCTCGTCGCGCACGAGGGGCTGGAGGGCGACCGCGGGCGGGCCGTCGTCCGGGGTGGCCGGCTCCTCGGGCGCCGGCGACCGGTCGGCGAGGGCGTCGGCCAGCGCCGCGTAGAGGTCGGCGGCGGAACGGGGGACGACGACGCGCGGCACCCGCCCAGCGTAGGCGTCCGGCGACCGTCGGCCGTGCGCACGTAGGGTGTGCGCGAAGACACGGTCGAGCGATGGAGTGGACATGCACGTTGGGGCGACGCCGACGACCACGCGCCGCAGGCTGCGCCGAGGGGCCCGCGCGCTGATGGTCGCGCTGACCGTCACCGCGGTCGGCCTCGCGGCCGGCTGCTCGGGGGACGACTCCCCGAGCCCGACCAAGACCGTCGGCGGTGGCGTCCCGACGGCCGACAAGTCGGCACCGCCCCAGCCCGACGGCCCGACTGTCTGGCCGCTCACCGGCGTCGAGACCGACACGGTCGCCGACCGGCCGGCGCTCGCCGTGAAGATCGAGAACTCGACCGACGCGCGCCCGCAGTACGGGCTCGAGCGGGCCGACACGGTGTGGGAGGAGGTCGTCGAGGGCGGGATCACGCGCTTCCTCGCGGTCTTCCAGTCGAAGACGCCGTCGCGGATCGAGCCCATCCGGTCCGTCCGGCCCATGGATGCCGCGGTGGTCGCGCCGCTGCACGGCCTGTTCGCGTTCTCCGGCGGGCAGAAGCCGTTCGTGAACGCCGCGTCGAGGGTGTCGCAGGTCATCTCGATGGACGGCGGCAGCCCGGGCTTCCACCGGGACGCGAACCGCCCCGCGCCGCACAACGTGTTCGCCGACACGAAGGACTTCTTCTCCCAGGCGGACAAGTCCAAGACGACGGCGCCGCCGCCCGAGCAGTTCAGGTTCGCCCGGTCGCTGGCGCAGTCGACCGCGGTCACGTCCGGCAAGGCGGCGAAGAAGGCGACCATCCACATGTCCGCCGCGTACGTGCCGGGGTGGACGTACGACGCCGGCAAGAAGGTCTACCTGCGCGACGAGCGCGGCGTGCCGTCGAAGTCCGCCGAGGGCGTCCGGCTGTCCGGGGCGAACGTCGTCGTGCTGCGCGTCAAGATCGTCAACACGAAGTACAAGGACCCGGCCGGCAACCCCGTCCCGGACACCGTCCTCCAGGGCACCGGGTCCGCGACCGTGCTGTCCGGCGGCAAGGCCGTGACCGGGACGTGGTCCAAGAAGTCGACGGGTGCCGTCCTGCGGGTCACCGCCGGCGGCAAGGACGTCCTCCTCGCGCCCGGCGAGACGTGGGTCGAGCTGGTGCCGACGAGCACGGGCAGCGTCGCGCTGAGCTGACCGCCGCCCGGCCAGGGCACGGGCCAGGGACTCACCCGGGCGCGCCGAGACCCCCGGGTCGGGCGACGATGGGGCCATGTCCGAGAACATCGCACCGGCCGCGCAGGCCGTGAGCCCCCGTCCCGCCGGCAGCGCCGGTCCCCTCCAGTACGACGTCGTCGTGATCGGCGCCGGGCCGGTCGGCGAGAACGTCGCCGACCGCGCCGGCCGGACCGGCTTGTCGACCGTGATCGTCGAGGCCGAGCTGGTCGGCGGCGAGTGCTCCTACTGGGCGTGCATGCCGTCCAAGACGCTCCTGCGGCCTGGCGCGGCGCTCGCCGCGGCGCGTGACGTGCCCGGCCTCACCGTCGCGCCGACCGTCGACCCCGGGCCGGTGCTGGCGTGGCGCGACGAGGTCACGTCCGACTGGGACGACGCCGGCCAGGTCGAGTGGCTCGACGGCGCCGGGATCGCCCTGCTGCGTGGGCACGGCCGGATCGTGGGCCCCCGCCGGGTCGAGGTGACGGACCCCGACGGCAACCGGACGCTCGTCGAGGCGCGGTACGCCGTCGCCGTGGCCACGGGCAGCGTGCCCGTGCTCCCCGAGGTCCCCGGCCTGGCGGAGGCGGCGCCGTGGGGCAGCCGCGAGGCGACGGCCGCCGAGGAGGTGCCGGCGTCCGTCGTCGTGGTGGGCGGCGGCGTCGTGGCGTGCGAGATGGCGACGGCGTACTCCGACCTGGGCGCGCACGTCACCCTGCTCGCCCGGCACGGCCTGCTGGGCGGCGCCGAGCCGTTCGCGGGCGAGGCCGTCGGGGCGTCGCTCGGTGAGCTCGGTGTCGACGTGCGGCTCGGGGCGTCGCCCGTGCGGGTCGTGCGTGACGGCGTCGGCGGGCCTGTGACGATCACCTACCGCGACGACGCGGGCGAGCACGAGGTGACGGCCGCCGAGCTGCTCGTCGCGACCGGGCGCGTCCCGCGCACCCAGGACGTCGGGCTGGACACGGTCGGGCTGACGGACGTCGCGCGCGGACTCCCGGTCGACGAGGCGATGCGCGTGAGCGGCGTCGAGGGCGGCTGGCTCTTCGCGGCCGGCGACGTGACGGGCCGGGTCGCGACGACGCACCAGGGCAAGTACCAGGCGCGCGTCGCGGGCGACGTGATCGCGGCGACGTTCGGCTCGGCTCCGGGCGACGGCGGGCGGTCGGGCGACGCCGTCCCGGTTCCCGCGACCGAGGAGAACCGTGCCGCCGCGCGGGCCGCGGAGCCGTGGAGCCGGTTCGCCGCGACGGCGGACCACGCCGCGCAGACGCAGGTCGTGTTCACCCGGCCGCAGGTCGCGTGGGTCGGGCTGAGCGAGCGCAAGGCGCAGGAGGCGGGCCTCGACGTGCGTGTCGTCGAGTACGACCTCGGCTGGGTCGCGGGCGCGCACGTGACCGGGAAGTCGTTCGCGGGCCGCGTGAGCGCCGTCGTCGACGAGGCCCGGCGGGTGCTCGTCGGCGTGACGTTCGTCGGGCCGGACGCCGGGGAGATGCTGCACGCGGCGACGGTCGCGGTCGTGGGGGAGGTGCCGCTCGAGCGTCTGTGGCACGCCGTCCCGGCCTACCCGACGGTGAGCGAGGTGTGGCTACGGCTCCTGGAGACGTACGGCCTCTGAACCCGAGAGGCCTCTCGCAAGACTCGTTGCGCAATACCTCTTGCGCAACGAGTCTTGCGCAAGTAGTGTTGCGAATGTCGGGCCGCGAGGGACCCGGCAGACGCTCAGGGAGGCCATCATGTTCGGACGACAGCACGGACCGCGAACCACCACCACCTACCGCGCCGCCGGCAGGGCAGAGGAGACCCGCCGCCACGACGCCGCCCTCGCCCGCCAGCGCGCCGAGCGCGACGCCGACTGGTACCGCGACGTCGCGTCCGTGTGGTGGGGTCGCTGAGGAGGCACGCATGACCGAGACGAAGCGCACCAGCACCCCGTCGCAGGAGTCGCTCACCACGAGCGACCCCGCGATGCTGCGGGCGCTCGCACACCCGCTGCGGATCGAGATCCTCGCGATCCTCGACGAGATCGGCGAGGCCACCGCGAGCGAGATCGCGACCCGGACCGGCCAGACCGTCGCCAACTGCTCGTTCCACCTCAGGTCGCTCGAGAAGGCCGGCTACGTCGAGCGGGCCGAGCCGCGCGGCCGGGAGAAGCCGTGGCGGCCGGCGCACCGCAAGCGCAGCATCGAGCCCGACCCGGACGACGCGACCGCGGTCCGCCAGTCCGGCGTCATCTCCGCCGGATACGTCCAGCACGAGGCGGCGCGCCTGACCGAGTTCCTCACCGACCCGAGGCCGCTGCCCCCCGAGTGGGTGCGAGCGGTCACGGTCTCGACCGCCGGGGTCTGGGCCACGGCCGCAGAGATGGAGCAGCTCTCGCACGACGTCCTCGCCCTGCTCGAACGGTTCGCCGGGCGCAGCACCGATCCGACCCTGCGTCCCGAGGGCGCGGTGCGCGGCCACATGCTGCTCACCCTCAACCCCGAGCGCGACTCGATCTGAGTCCGCTGCGCCGTCGTCCGCGCTGCGCCCTCGCCCGAGAACGCCGAGGCCCGTCACCCCGAGCGGGGTGACGGGCCTCGCCGCACGTGCCGGGCGGTCAGCTCGTGGCTGCGAGCTGGCCGTCCGAGCTGAACACCAGGCCGATCGAGATCTGCCCCTTCTGGAGGGCCGCCTTGGTCAGCGGGCCGCCCGTGTCGAGCTGCTTGAAGCTCGCGAACTGCAGGCCGTAGACCTTCTCGAGGCCCGGCTGGCAGTAGTCGCGCGTGGTGCACTCCGGCGGGCCGCCCAGGACGAGGCCGCCGCACTTGGAGGCGAGCTCCGAGAGCGTCTTCACACCGTTCTTGTCGGCGAACGCCGTCGTGACCGCGTAGGCGTTCTGGTCCTGCGCGGCGGCCGGCTTGCCGAACACCAGCCCGACCTGCTTGCCGAGGTCCGTGAGGGCCGCGACCGTCTTGTCGAGGTCGCCGCTCGCGGGGCTCTTCGCGTCCGCGCCGTTCTTCGCGGCGTTGATGAACGTGGTGAGCGTGCTCGTGTACTCGGGGACGATGGTGAGCTGGCCGTTCTCGAGCGCCTTGAGATACGTCTCGCGGGAACCGACGTCGCGGACGGTCGGCGCGTAGCCGGCCGACTTCAGGACGTCCGCGTAGATGTTGGCGAGGGTCGCGGACTCCGAGAAGTTCGCGGCGCCGATGGTGATCTTGGTGCCCTTGCCCGCCGAGGTGTCCTTCGCGGCGAGGTCGTGCTGGTCGACGAAGTCTTTCGCGGCCTGGGCCGAGGTCTGACGGTCGACGTCCACGGCCTTGTTGAGGGCGATGAGGCCCGGGGTGTCGAGCGCTGCCGAGACCGTGTCGAGCAGCGGGATGATCGCGTCGTCGCCCGCGACGGCCTTGGCGTTGATCGCGGGGATGACGTTGTCGGCGTTCTGGAGCTTCTTGTCGTCCTCGAGGACGACGAGCTGGTCGCCGGCGACGGGTTCGCACGTCGCGACGGAGGCGTTCGAGCCGTTGGCGGAGGACGTCGGGTGGGTGCCCGACGATCCGGCCTGGCCGCACGCGGCGAGGACCGACGCGAGCGCGACGGCCGAGAGTCCTGCGGCGAGTGTTCGGGTACGCATTGCCCCATTCGACCGCCCGCCACCCACACAGGCAACCGGGATGCGCCGTCGGGTGCTGCCGGCGAGGCCCCGCGCCGTCGTGGGGCGCGGCCCGCTCAGACCGCGCGGGCCGCCGCGCGGGACTCGGCCCGCACCGACGACGGCGTCACGGCCCGCTGCACGAGAGCGAGGACGCCGTCGACCAGCAGGCACAGCACGGCCACGATGACGCCACCCGCGAGCACCTGTCCGTACCGCTGCGTGCCGAAGCCCAGCGAGATGATCTGGCCGAGCCCGCCGCCGCCGGCGAGCGCCGCGAGGGGGATGGTCGCGACGACCTGGACGATCGTCGTCCGGAGCCCCGCCGCGAGGTACGGCACGGCGAGCGGGAGCTCGACGCGACCGATCACCCGCCCCGCGCCCATCCCCATCCCGCGCGCGGCGTCGGTGACGGCCGGGTCGACGCCGCGGACGCCGGTGAACGTCGTCGACAGCAGCACGGGCAGCGCGAAGACGGCGGCCGCGATGACGGTCGCGGTGTCCCCGAAGAGTCCCGCGGTGGCCAGGATGATGATGATCGCGAGCGTCGGCAGGGCCCGCGTCGTGTTCGCGACGACGATGACGGTGGCCGCGCCCCGCCCGAGCCGGCTGTGCCCGAGCCACACGCCGAGCGGGATCGCGACGACCGACGCGAGCAGCACCGCGGCCAGGGTCATGAGCAGGTGCTCGCGGGTCAGCGCGAAGATGCCGCCCGGCCCGGTCCAGTTCAGCGGGTCGTTGAGCCAGGTGATGGCTTCCTGGATCACGTTCATGCGGCACGCCCCCGCAGCCACGGCGTCAGGGCACGTCCGAGGAGCCACAGCAGCACGTCCAGGACGAGCGCGAGCAGGAGGCACAGCACCGTCGCCGTCATGATCTCCGCCCGGTAGAAGCTCTGGAACCCGCGGAACAGCAGGTTCCCCAGGCCCCCGTACCCGACGACGACGCCCACGGTCACGAGCGCGACCGTCGAGACCGTCGCGAGACGGACGCCCGTGAGGATCCCGGGCAGCGCGCTCGGGAGCTCGACCGTCCAGAAGCGTCGGGCCCGGCCGTACCCGAGTCCGCGGGCCGCGTCGAGCACCGCGGGGTCGACGCCCTGGAGCGCGGCGACGGCGGTGCGCACGAGCACGACCAGCGCGTACAGCACCAGCCCCAGCAGCACCGGGGCACGGCCGATCCCCATGAACGGCGCGAGGATCGCGAACAGCGCGAGCGACGGGATCGTGTACAACGTCGACGCGAACCCGACGACCGGCGCCGCCAGCCACCGCACGCGCGTCGCGAGCGCGGCGAGCGGCAGCGACACGACGATCGCGATCGCCACCGCCTCGATCGTCAGTGACGCATGGATGATCAGAGCCTCACGGATCGCGTCCCAGTTCGCGGTGACGTAGTCCCACGAGAACCACGGGTTTCCAGGCACCTGCCCGAACCTACCCGTCGACGGCGACGCCGGCGACGCCGAGTGCGACGTTGTGCTCGCCGAGGGTGACGCCCGCGGGGTCGGGTGCGCGGGCGGGTGCGGCGAGCTGGTTCGGGCTGTCGTGCTTCGGCCCTGGGGGCCGTGCATACTCCTTGACGCCCTTCACCACCTCCCCACGCCCACCCCCTCGGCCGGTTCGTCACCGACACTGCTCGCACCCGCGTCGTGACGGGTCACGTTCGGCATCGAGCGCGCGCCAACGCTGCAGGTCCTGACCTCTCGCCCCCGCGAGCTCGGTTTTTGCGCGCCGCGCGCCCGTCGAGCAGGCGATCGGCCACCCAGGCTCGCGGCGACCAGGGGGTTGCCCACCAGCTCGGCGCCGCGAAGGGGTGCAACGTCATGGTCGGCAACGACCGGGTGGGTGACCGCATGGTCGACAACCGGAATCTGATCGTCAGCGCACCGAGCGTCATGGCGGCCGGGTAGGTTCTTTCCATGGCCGACGCCGCGATCGTCTTCGAGCACGTCCGCAAGGAGTACCCCGACGGCACCGTCGCGGTGGAGGACCTCTCCCTGGAGGTCATGGAGCACGAGATCCTCGCGCTCGTGGGCCCGTCGGGCTGCGGCAAGTCGACGACGCTGCGCATGACGAACCGCCTGGTCGAGCCCAGCGGCGGGCGGATCCTCGTGGGCGGGGAGGACGTGCTGGCGGCCGATCCCGTGCGGTTGCGCCGGTCGATGGGCTACGCGATCCAGAACGTGGGGCTGTTCCCGCACCGGACGGTCGCCCAGAACGTCGCGACGGTCCCGGGCCTGCAGCGATGGGACCGCAAGCGCACCAAGGACCGCGTGGACGAGCTCCTCGAGCTGGTGGGGCTGTCGCCGGAGCGGTACGCGAAGCGGTACCCGCACGAGCTGTCGGGGGGCGAGCAGCAGCGGGTGGGGGTGGCCCGGGCCCTCGCGACCGACCCGCCGGTCCTGCTCATGGACGAGCCGTTCGGCGCGGTGGACCCGGCGGGTCGGCGCCGCTTGCAGGCCGAGTTCTGGCGGATCCAGCGGGACCTGGGGACGACGGTCATGTTCGTGACGCACGACATCGACGAGGCGGTCCGGCTGGGCGACCGGGTGGCGGTGTTCTCGCGGGGTGGGCACATCGAGCAGCTCGCCGACCCGGTGGAGATCCTGGCGCGGCCGGCGTCGGACGCGGTGCGCGCGCTGGTGGGCGACGGCGCGCCCGTCCGGCTGCTGGGCATCACGCACGTGGAGCGTGCCGACGTCACGCCGGGCGCGCCCGGGACAGGAGTGTCGACGATCGAGCTGGGGGCGTCGTTGGCGCACGCTCTCGAGGCCGTCGCGCAGTCGTCGTCGGGCGTGGTGGGGGTGACCGCGGACGACGGCGCGCCGGTCGGGACGCTCGACGCGTCGGGCGTGCTCGCGGCGCTGCGTCGGGCGGTCGACGTCGTGCCCACGACCGCCGGCTGACGCTCCGTCAGGGGCGACGTGCGGCGTCGCGACCCGCCAGGGCCGCCTGGTAGAGGGTGACCGACACCCAGCGCCCGTGCTTGCGGCCGACGTCCTCGAGGCGGCCCGCGACCCGGAAGCCGTGCCGCTCGTGGAGGACACCGGACGCCGTGCGCCGGACGGTCCCGGCCGGGTCGTCCGGGTCGGGGGCGTCGGCGATCACGGCGACCGCCTCGCGTGCCCCCGCTGCCCGCGCGGCGTCGAGGACGGCCGTGAGCAGCACGCCACCCAGACCCCGGCCGGTCGCGTCCGGGTCGAGGTAGATCGTCTCCTCGACCGTGTACCGGTACGCGGCCTTGGGCCGGTAGGGCGAGGTGTAGGCGAAGCCGAGGACGACGGGCGCTGCGTCGTCGGGGGCGCCCGGCAGCGTGCCCGTCGCGACGAGGAACGGCCAGCCCGCGGCCTCGATCCCGGCGAGCTTGTCGTGCCAGGCCGCGACCGTCGGCGCCTCGGTGTCGAACGTCGCGAGCGAGTGCTCGACGTAGTGGGCGTAGATGCGCGCGACGTCGGGCAGGTCGTCGGTGGTCGCGGGGCGGAGCGCGGGCGGGGTCGGCACGGACCGATCCTGGCACGGTTCACCCGTCGGCAGGGCCGCCCCTGCCCACCAGCCCGGCCTGCGGCGGGGCCGCGAGGAACCGCGCCCGCAGCTCGGGATCCCCGATCTGCTCCGCTCGGGCGACGACCCACGCGGCCACCGCGTCCCGGAGCGTCTCGAGGCGCGGATCGCCCACGGCCTCCAGCACCCCGACGACGCACGCCAGCGCGGTCGCCGGGCTCTCCGCGCCGTCGAGCACCCCACCCTCCCGGGGGAGCCCGGCGAGCAGCGACACCACGAGAGGCTCGGCGGCCGCCGCGCCGTCGTCCTCTCGCCCGGCGGCGACCAGCGCACGAGCGAGCCCCGCCTCCGACTCGTGCACCCGACCGGCGCCGTCGAGCGCCGCGAGGCGCGCTGCCGCACCCCCGAACGCCTCGACCGCTCCGGGTGCGTCCCCCGCAGCGAGCCGCGCGTGGCCCAGCCAGAGCCAGGCCGTCGCCTCCTCGTTGGTCCCCGGTGCGCGCGCCCCGGCGTCGACGGCGTCCTGAGCGTGCCGGACCGCCGACGGGGCGTCCCCGCCGAGGCGTGCCACGACCGAGAGCCGGTAGTGCGCGTCGCAGCGCTGCAGGTCGGACCTGACGTCGGTCGCGATCCCGAGCGCCTCGGTGGCGTGCGCGGCGGCGTCCGCGAGCCGGCCGAGGTCGACGTCCACGCGCGTGCGGACCAGGAGGGTGACGGCCACGCCCTCGCGGTCCTCGACGTCCTGCATCGTCGCGAGCGCGTCGTCGAGGAGCGCGTCCGCGACGTCGAGCGCGCCCAGCTCGATCACCAGCTCCGCGAGCGCGTTGCGCGCCACGGCCGCGCGGTACCGGTGGCCCGACCGGTCGAACGTGCGCAGCGCGCCGTCGAGCGCGGTGCGCGCCTCGTCGGCGCGGCCGAGGGCGGATGCGACCGCGCCGAGCTGGAAGAGCGCGGCCGCCTCGCCGTCGGCGTCGCCCGCTTCCTCGAACAGCCGGCGCGCGCGAGCGGCCAGGTCGTAGGCCTCCGCGTACCGGCCGCCGTCCTCCGCGAGGATGCCGAGGTGGCGGAGCGCCTCGCCCGCGACGGCGGGCAGGCCGGCGGCGAGCGCGAGGTCGTAGGCGCGGTCGAGCTCGGACGACGCCTCGGCGCCGCCGACGCTCCACGTCAGGGCGCGCCCTGCCCACAGCGCCGCCTCCGCGCGCACGTCGGGGAGCCCGGCCGTCCGGGCGCGCTCCTCGACGACCCGTGCGCCGCTCAGCGCAGCCCCGTACCGGCTGGCCTCGTGGTCGCGGCGGACCCGCGCGAGGAGGGCGTCGAGCCGCGCGCGGCGGTCCACGACGCCGTGGTCGCCGGCCAGCTCCCGCGCGTCCTCCGCGGCGACGAGGCGCGCGAGCGCCTCGAGGTCCACGTCCTGGGCCGCGCGGTCGCCACGCCGGTCGAGCACCGACTCCCGCGCGAGCAGGGCGTGGAGTCCGGCGGCCGGTCCGTCCGCGAGCGCGACCGCCCGGTCGAGCAGGGTCAGCGCCTCGTCGAGCGCGTACACGCGCGCCGCCTGCCGGCCCGCCCGGACGTACCAGGCGGAGGCAGCGACGTCGCCCGCGCGGTCGAGGTGGCGGGCCACGAGCGCAGCGTGCTGGTCGGTGCGCCCCGACGCCTCCGCGGTGCGGACGAGCCAGTCCGCGGCGCGACGGTGGTAGGTCCGGCGGTGCTCGCGCAGCAGGGTCGCGTAGGCGACGTCGCGCAGGAGCGCGTGGTGGAACGCGAGCTCGCGGGTCCCGGCGAACGTGGACGGCTCCTGCTCGACGACGAGCCCCCGGTCGAGCAGGGCGTCGAGCGGACCGGGACCGGCCGGCCCGCTGCCCCCGTCGTCGTCGGGACTCCCGCCGGGGGCGCCGAGCGCCTCGACCGCGGAGTCCCAGAACACCCGTCCGACGACGGCCGCCCGCTCGAGCGTGGTGCGCTCGGCGGGGACCAGGGTGTCGAGCCGGGCCTGGAGCAGGGCGCGCAGCGTCGTCGGGACCCTTCCGGCGACGGCGGCGAGGCGCTCGGTCCGCACCCGCCACGGGGAAGCGCCGCCGTCCACGACGCCCTGCTCGACGAGCCAGGCGACGAGCTCTTCGGCGTAGTAGGGGTTGCCCTCGCTCGTCCCGCCGACGAGCTCCACGACCGCGGCCGGGAGCGGCGCCGCGACGGGCGCGAGGAGCGCGTGCACGAGCGTGTCGGTCGCGGCGCCGTCCAGGGGACGCAGCGGCAGGACGATCGGCGCGTGCGGACCGCGAGCCGGGTCCGCCCAGCCGGGGTGCTCGTCCAGGAAGACGGGGCGCGCGGTCGCGACGATCAGCACCCGGGAGGTCCCGAGCGCCTCGCCCGCGCGGACGAGCCAGTCCAGCGAGGCGGTGTCCGCCCAGTGGAGGTCCTCGAGCAGCACGACGACGGGCGCGTGCTGCGCGAGCGCGCGCAGGTAGCGCGTGAGCGTGCGCTCGGCGTCGTGGCGCAGGGCGTGCGGCTCGACGGGGAGCGTCGGTCCGAGGCCGAGCCAGGCGGCGAGCCGGTCGGCGTCGCCGTCGGTGAACGGGGCGTCGCCGTCGGCGGGCGGAACCGCGGCGAGGCCCGCGCGGACGGCGTCGCGCGCGGCGTCCGACGGGTCCGACTCGCGGATGCCGAGCCGGGTCGCGAGCACGTCCCGCAGCAGGGCGCCGGCGCGGTGCCGCGACGACGCCCACGCCCGGCCGCGGAACCACCACACGTCGTCGGTCCGCTCGCCGAGCCACGTGTCGAGCTCGCGCAGGAGGCGCGTCTTGCCGACCCCGGCGTCGCCGACGACGGCGACGAGCCGCCAGCCGGCGCCCGCGCCCACCTCCTCGACGTGCCGGTGGAGCGCGCTCAGCTCGGCGTCGCGGCCCACGGTGGGTGTGACGACCCCCTCGATGCCGCGCGCCGCGTCGAGCCGGAACGCGCGCGGCCGCGCGGTCAGGACGAGGAACGCGTCGACCGGGTCGGCGAAACCCTTGAGCACGAGGCCGGGGCGCGGCTCGAGCACGAACACCCCGCGCACGTGGCGCCGCGTCGCCGCGGAGACGAGCACGCCGTCGGGAGGGGCGGCGGTCTGCAGACGGGCCGCGCGGTTGACGGTGTCGCCGACGACGACGAGGTCGTCGAGCCCGCGCTCGCCCAGCGTCCCGACGACGACCTCGCCGGTGTCCAGGCCGACGCGCATCCGCAGGACGGGCGCGGGAGCGGCGTCGTCGGGGGAGCCGGTGCGGGTCGGGGAGCCGGCGCCGTCGAGCGAGGCCAGCTCGGTGCGCATCGCGAGCGCGGCGCGGACGGCGCGCTCGGCGTCGTCCTCGGCGGACCGCCCGAGCCCGAACACGGCCATGACGGCGTCGCCGATGAACTTCTCGACGGTCCCGCCCTCGGCCTCGACGCACGCGCGCCAGCGGGCGAAGTACCGGTGGACGAGCCCGCGCACGTCCTCCGGGTCGAGAGCCGCGGACGTCGCCGTGAAGTCGACGAGGTCCGCGAACAGCACCGTGACGACCTTGCGCTGCTCCCCGGACGCGGAGGCCCCGAGCCGGAGCCGGTGCGCGCGGAGCGGCGCCAGGGCGGCGTCGACGACCGCGTCGCCCAGGACGGCGCGCTGCTGCTCGAGCGCGGCGACGGCCCGGTCGAGGGACGCGAGGTCGCCGGGGAGCGAGGAGGTGCCGGACGCGCCGCTGCGTCCGGGTACCGGGCCGGTGCCCATACGGGAAGGGTAGGCGCGGCGGGCGCCGCTGATACGGCTGAAGTTCAGGGCCCGGCGCGCGGCGGTTCACCCGGCCCGACGCCCGTCGCCCCGTCGCCGCCGCCGTGCCGTCGCGGTTCAATGGAGAGATGCGCGTCGAGGCGGTCGCCGCATCGCTCTCGTGGATCCCCAGCGCGTCGGTCGCCGGGCTGCTCCGCCGCGGGTTCGACCTGCGGCTGTCCCACTACGACGACCCGCCGCCCGACGTGCTCGCCGACGTCTCCGACGTGCACGCGCTGCGCGACGCGGACGGCTTCCGGTTCGCGAACGTCCTGGCCGCGTGGGCCGAGTTCGACGGCGCGGGCCGCGCGACGAGCGCGGGCTACCTGCCCGTCTCGGGCCTCGTCATGGGCTCGACGACGGTGCGCCTCGGCCCCCTCGGCGTGACGTTCCGCGCCACGTCGCTGCCGACCCTGCGCCCCGACCCGGAGCTGGGCGGCGACGCCGTGCGCGTGGTCCAGACGGTCGGGGGTCGCACGGGCGTGCCCATCCCGCGGCCCGTGCCCGAGCCGCCGTACGTGCAGTGGGCGGCGCCGACGGTGTGGACGACGCTCGCGGTGACGTTCCGTGCCGACGGGACCACGGCCGTCGAGCTGGCGGGCGCGAGCGCCTTCCCGCGCCACTGGGTCTACGGAACCGACGGGCAGCTCGCGCTCAAGAGCGGCATGACCGACCAGGACGACTGGGAGGCGCACTCGTTCGGGGCGCGGACGCCGTGGGGCGCCCACGACTCGCCGACGCTCGTCGTCGCCGCCGAGACCGCGCTCGAGCGCGAGATGTCGACGCGCGTCATGCGGGGCGGCGTCTGCCCGGCGATCCAGCGGCTCGCCGCCGGCGAGGTGCTCGTCCGGCAGGGCGACCCCGGCACGGCGCTGTTCGTCCTGCTCGACGGCGTCGTCACCGTCGACGTCGACGGCACCGTCGTCGCGGAGCTCGGCCCGGGCGCGGTGGTCGGGGAGCGCGCGGTCCTCGAGGGCGGGCGGCGCACGTCGACCCTCGTCGCACGCACGCCCGTCCGGGTGGCCGTCGCCGAGAGCAGCGCGCTCGACCTCGACCGGCTGCGCGAGCTCGCCGAGGGCCACCGCCGCGAGGTCACCGGCTGACCGGGCGCGGGTGCGCCGTCGTCGTCACTTCATGTGGTGCTGGATGCCCTGGTCGAGCTCGCCGAGGTCCGGGCGCGGGTCCACAGCGACGCCGTGCCGGCCAGGCTTCGTTGCCTCGGGCAGGTGGTCGGCGCACACCGCGGTGCCGTCGACGATGGTCACGGCCGGGGACTTCGTCCCGGCGCGCAGGCACGTGGCACAGAGCCAGCTCTTGTCGGCCATGAGCGGAACATATGCCCGCCGACGTGCGCACGCGCGCCGGGCGGTCAGTCGCCCGGCGGCAACGGGTTCGCGGGGACCTCGGTGGACGTCGGCTCGGGCCACGGCGTGCGCTCCGAGACGGTCGCCACGCCCTTCTTCGTGACCGACACGAGCTGCCGGTCGACGAACCGGTGCGTCTGCCGGTCGAAGCGGAGGACCGTCATCTCCGAGGTGCCGTGCAGGGGCCCGACCGTCGGCTGGCCGAGCGTCGCGCCCGCCGTCGACGAGTTCACGTAGCGGATCCCGAGCCCGACCTGCGTGGGGTCGATGCGCCGGTGCAGGTGCCCCGAGACCTGCGCGGGCACGCAGCCCGTCTGCAGCGGCACCGTCCCGATGCTCGGGTCGTGGATGAGCAGCAGGTCGACGCCGGGCACGCCGTCCTTCTCGGCGTCGCACGCGGCGCCCGCGAGCGCCTCGGCCTGCTCGTCGGGGCTGACGTCGCCGGACTGGTGGGACGCCACGCCGATGCGGGTCTGCAGGACGTCGTGGTCGCCGAGGATCCGCAGCCCCTTGACGTCGACGACCGACCCGTCGAGCACCGTCCAGCCGGCGTCGCGCGCGAACTTCGCGACCAGCGGGCTGTCGTGGTTGCCGTTCGCCATCACGGTCGGGATCTTCTTGGGGATCGCGCTCGCGAAGCTGTCGACGCACACCTGCTCGACCGCGGTCCCGTTGATCGTGGTGTCCCCGGCGTTGAGGACGACCTGCGCGCCCGACCGCTCGACGGCGGTGTGGATGAGCGGCGACATGCCGGTGTTGCAGTGCAGGTCGGAGATCACGAGGACGGTGAGCAGGTCCGGCTCGGCCGTGGGGCTCGGGGTGGGGGTGCCGGTCTCCCCGGCGGCCGCGGTGGGCGGCGTGGCCGGCGTCGTCGAGGTCGCGCCGGCGCCCGCCTGGGCGAGGGCGTCCTCGGCGGACTGTGCGGCGTCGCGCGCGTCCCACGCGGCCTCGAGGTTCCGGTTCGCGGCGGCGTAGAAGTCCTCCGAGCTCTGGTACGCGGAGACGAGCTGCTCGCCGTAGGTGTTGACGACCCCGGCGAGGCGCCCGGTGATGCGGGCGCCCGCGAGCGGCGTGCCCGCGAACAGCGGGCTTCCGGACTCGGCGGTCGTCGACGACGCGCCGGGCTCGGACGAGCTCAGCGTGAGCGTCGTCGCGACGACCACCACGAGGCCCGCCGCGATCTCCCACGTGTGCCGCCCGGCCATGGCGGACAGCTCGCGCCGCCGCGTCCGGCCGACCACCATCACGAGCGCCGTCACGACGAGCGCGATCACGGCGAGCGCGGCGAGCGTGCGCCACAGGGCGTCGACCGCGAGCGCGCGGACGGCGCGGTGGACGGTGATGTCGGGGGTCGCGAAGAACTGCAGGTAGGACTGGACGTCGGTGCCGAGCGCGTCGAGGTTCTGCGCGGGCGTCACGGACGTCAGCTCGGCCGGGATCTCCTTCACGACGACCCGTGCGCCGAGCCCGAGCGGTGCCGGCGAGTCGAGCTGGACCGTGCCGAGCGGGCCGAGGTCGACGATCACGAGCCCGTTCGTCGTCACCTCGTAGCGGGCCTCGTGGGGCCCGAGGCTCAGGTCGGCGCTCGCGGTGGTCACGCCCCACGCGACGCTGGCGAGGACGGCGAGGACGACCCCCACCGTCCAGCGGAGCCACCGCGGCGGGACCCAGGTGCGGGGGGACGAGGCGGTCGTGTCGGGCATCGCCCCCAC
Organism: Luteimicrobium sp. NPDC057192; assembly: GCF_042670205.1. Taxonomy (NCBI): domain Bacteria; kingdom Bacillati; phylum Actinomycetota; class Actinomycetes; order Micrococcales; genus Luteimicrobium; species Luteimicrobium sp. NPDC057192. Next base: position 59,573 of record NZ_JBHUWD010000007.1, read on the forward strand.
ACTTCCACCTGCGCGGGAGATGCGCACGCGTGGTCTCCGACGCCGCCCGCGCGACGGTGCCAGACTGGCCGGGTGCCGTCACCGAGGACAGGGCGCGACTACTCGTTCGTCTCGCGCTGGACGGTCGCCGCCCCGCGCGAGGCCTGCTGGGCCGTGCTCGCCGACCCCGAGCTGTCGTGGCCGCGCTGGTGGCCGGGGCTGCGCGGGCGCGTCCTCGCGCTCTCCGCCGACGACGCCCGGCAGGGCTCGCGCGCCGCGCTGGCGTTCCGGACGCCGTTCGTCCGGCGGCTGCGCCTGGAGCTCGAGGCGACGCACGTGGAGCCGCCGTCGGCCGCGGGCTTCGCCGTGACCGGGGACCTCGTGGGAGCGGGCGTCGTGACGCTCGCCGACGACGGCGCAGCGACCGTCGTGACCGTGCACTGGGGCGTGCGCACCGCGACCCGCTGGCTCGACCCGGTCGGCCCGCTGTCGCGTCCCCTCGCCCGGTGGTCGCACGCGCACGTCATGCGCACGGGCGGGCGAGGGCTGGCCCGCGAGCTGACGGCTCTCCGCGGCGGTTCACGCGGGGACGTCACGACGACGGAACGACTCGAGGCCGAGCACGCCCAGTGCGAGGGCGACCGCGACCAGCCAGACGGCGGCGACGTTGGCGTACGTGTCGACCGGGAGGGCGCCGAGGTGGTCGAGCGGTGAGAGGTCGCGTGCCCAGGCCGGGAGCCTGAGCGTGTCGCCCAGCATCGCGACGACCGCGGCCCACGCGACCGTCGCCCAGGCGGCCGGCTGCGCCCGCGGCGCGATCCCGAAGAGCGCGAGCGCGACGCCTGCGCACACGAGGACCGCCGGGAGGTACCCGACCGCCGCACGCGCGAGCGTGCCGATCCGCGCGGGCTCGTCGAGGCTCGCGGCGGCTCCGAGCCCGGCAGCGAGGCCTCCCACGAGCAGCACGACGACGGCGGTCCCGACCGCGGCACCCGTGTCGGCGAGCGCCCACCGTCGCCGACCCACCGGCCGTGCGAGGGCCTCCTCCGCGAGCCCGGCGGACTCCTGCTCACGGAGGGCGGCGACGCCCAGGACCGCCGCGGCGGCCGCCAGCAGCGCGACGACCTCGACCGTGAGCGCGAGGTAGCCGTCCGCGGGTTCCGCCCCGGCGGTGAGGGCGCCGCCGAGGTCGCTCGAGCCGAGAGCGGCACCTGCTTCCTTCGCCAGCGCCCCGAACACGCCGCCGACGACGAGCGCGACCGCGCACCAGCCGCCTACCGTGCCCGCGGCTCGGCGCACCGCGAGCCCCAGCGGCGAGGCGAGCAGCGCGGAGGCGTGGGCGGGCCCGCTCCGTGACGCCACCAGCCCCGCGCCGAGGTCGCGGCGCCCGACGAGGACGACGGCGACCCCGAGGAGGGCGGCGGCGCCCGCGGCGGGCAGGAGCAGGGGCCAGGTGCGCGCGTCGTCGGCGAAGGCGCGCGTCTCCTGAAGCCAGGCGAGCGGGGAGATCCAGCGGAGCCAGGACGCGGCGTCGCTGACGTCGCCGACGGCGCGCAGGACGTAGGCGAGGACGAGCGCGCCGAGCCCGACGGCCCACACGCCGCGGCTGCGGCGGACGAGCTGGGCGCCCAGCGCCGCGACGCCGAGCCACACGAGCCCGAGCCCCAGGTAGGACGCCGCGTACAGGACGGAAGGAGCGATCGGCACCCCGGCCGCAGCGAGCGAGGCCCCCATGGCGAGCGCCAGGACCGCGAGGCACGCGGTCACGACGACGGACACGGCGGCGAGCGGTGCTGCGGGTCCCACGCCGCGCGAGCGGACGAGCTCGAGCAGCCCGTCCTCCTCCTCGCGGCGGGTCCCGCGGGCGACCAGCGACACCGCGAGCAGCGGGACGAGGACCGTCCCGAGGAACGCCCACTCGTCCGCGACGATCCCGCCCAGCGTGGTCACCCCGTACGGGATGCCGTTGATCGCCTCGAACGCGGGGTTCCCGGTGATGGCGTCCGCATAGCCCTGCCGCTGGTCCGCGGTGGCGTAGAGACCGGCGACGCCCTGGACGGTCCCGGCGAACAGGAGCACCGACCCGGCGGTCCAGGAGACGAGCGCCCAGCGGTCGGCCCGCAGGCGGACGCGGACGAGCGTCCCGGTCCCCGCGGCGACGTCGCCGCGCGCGCGGGAGGTCATGCCGTCGCTCCGTCGGGCGCGGCGTCGGGGCCGTCGTCGGACGCGGAGGCGTAGGCCGAGAGGAACAGCTCGTCGAGCGAGGGCGGGGTCGCGACGAGCGTCTCGAGGCCGGCGCGCTGGAGCACGGCGAGCGCCTCGGCGAGGTCGGCGGGCGGCACGGTGAAGCCGACGGTGCGGGGCGAGCCGTCCCGGTCGGAGGCCGAGCCGGCCGAGAGGTCTGCGACGCCCTCGATCGCGGCGAGGCCGGACGCGGCGTCGCGGGTCGTCGCCCGGACCGTGGTGCGGGTGTGGCGTCGCAGGTCGGCGAGGGTCCCCGAGGTGACGTCGCGGCCGTGCCGGATGATCGTGACCTCGTCGCACAGCGCCTCGACCTCGCCGAGGATGTGGCTCGAGAGCAGGACGGTCGCCCCGTCCCGGGCCCGTTCGCGGACGCACTCCTGGAAGACCTCCTCCATGAGCGGGTCGAGGCCGGACGTGGGCTCGTCGAGGACGAGCACGTCGACGTCGCTCGCGAACGCGGCGACGAGCGCGACCTTCTGGCGGTTGCCCTTGGACAGGTCGCCGGCGCGCCTGGTCGGGTCGAGGTCGAACCGTTCGAGCAGCTCGGCCCGTCGGGCCCGGTCGAGGGCGGGGCCCGTCGCGGCCAGCAGGTCGAGGCACTGGCCGGCGGTCAGCGTGCGCCACAGTGCGACGTCGCCCGGGACGTAGGCCAGGCGCCGGTGCAGCGCGACGGCGTCCCGCCACGGGTCCCCGCCGAGCAGGCAGGCGGCGCCGGCGTCGGGCCGCACGAGCCCGAGGAGGATGCGGATCGTCGTCGACTTCCCCGCGCCGTTGGGGCCGAGGAACCCGTGCACGGAGCCTCGACGCACCTGCAGGTGGAGGCCGTCGAGGGCTTGCGTCCTGCCGAAGCGCTTCTTCAGGTCCCGGATGTCGATCGCGGCTGGTTCCACCGTGCGCCTCCCGTTGCGTCGCCGCGTCGACAGCGTTGCCACCAAAATGGCAGGCACTGCCTCTTGGCAGAGACTGTACGCTCTGGGGGGTAAGGAGGACCATGGCAGGACAGGACGTGCCGAGGCCGGGCCTCGGCCTCCGCGAGGCCAAGCGCCGCCAGGCGATGGGGCAGATCCAACGGGTAGCGCTCGACCTCTTCGACGCCCACGGGTACGCGAGCGTGACGGTCGAGCAGATCGCCGCGGCGGCGCAGGTCGCCCCGCGGTCGGTGTACCGCTACTTCGGCACGAAGGACGGGATCCTCCTCACGCAGCCCGAGGACGACGACATGGTCGCGGTGCTCGCGGGCGCGGTCGCGCACGACGACCTGGTCGACGCCCTGCGCGGTCTCGTCCCCGCGTTCACGAGCGCCGAGTTCGCGGACCCCGCCGGCTACTGGGCGCGCGTCATGCGCTACGTGCGGAGCGTTCCCGAGCTGACCGGCGCGTTCGCCGCCGGCGCCCTGGAGATCGCCGACGGACTGGCCGCGGCGCAGGCCACGGCGCGGGGGCTCCCGCCCGACGACCTCCCGACGCGGGTCCGGGCGCGGGCCGTCGTGGGGGCTCTCACGGCCGCGCTCGACGACTGGTACGGGCACCCCGAGGGCGGGCCCGGGGAGCGCGCGGCGCGCATGGCCGAGCGCATCCACCGCGCGCTCGACGCGCTCGGTCGGCCGCCCCGGCGAGCCTCCCGCCGGAGCGCCGACTCAGAACGCGTACGGGAAGCGTGACCAGTCGGGGTCGCGACGCTCGAGGAACGCGTCGCGCCCCTCGACGGCCTCGTCGGTGAGGTACGCGAGCCGCGTCGCCTCCCCGGCGAAGACCTGCTGGCCCATGAGGCCGTCGTCGGCGAGGTTGAAGGCGAACTTGAGCATGCGGATCGCCTGCGGGGACTTGCTCGCGATGGTCCGGGCGTACTCGAGGGCGAGGTCCTCGAGGTCCGCGTGGTCGGCGACCTCGTTGACGGCGCCCCAGCCGTAGGCGTCCTCGGCGGAGTACTCCCGGGCGAGGAAGAAGATCTCGCGTGCCCGCTTCTGGCCGACCTGGCGGGCGAGGTACGCGGAGCCGTAGCCGCCGTCGAACGAGCCGACGTTCGCGTCCGTCTGCTTGAACCGGGCGTGCTCGCGGCTCGCGATCGACAGGTCCGCGACGACGTGCAGCGAGTGCCCGCCGCCCGCGGCCCACCCGTTCACGACGGCGATCACGACCTTCGGCATGGTCCGGATGAGCCGCTGCACCTCGAGGATGTGCAGGCGGCCGGCGCGCGCGGGGTCGACGGCGTCCCGTGTGTGGACCTCGCCGCCGCCGTCGGGGGCGGTCGTGTACTGGTAGCCGGAGCGGCCGCGGATGCGCTGGTCGCCGCCGGAGCAGAACGCCCAGCCGCCGTCCTTGGGCGACGGGCCGTTGCCGGTGAGGAGGACGGTCCCGACGTCGGAGGTCATGCGGGCGTGGTCGAGCACGCGGTACAGCTCGTCGACGGTGTGCGGGCGGAACGCGTTGCGGACCTCGGGGCGGTCGAACGCGACGCGCACGACGGGCAGGTCACGGGTCGTCGTCGTGCCGTCGGCCGCGACCTCGCGCTCGACGCCCCGGTGGTAGGTGAGGTCGGTGAGGTCCTCGAAGCCGGAGACGGTGCGCCACCGGCGCGGGTCGAACGTCTCGGACACCTTCTCCGGGAGGCTGGCCGGGGGTGCGGGGGTCGGGGCGGCGTCGTCGGTCACACCCGCCATGCTAGTGAGCGCACCGGGGGCGGACGCCCTCGGCCATCCTGGTTGTGGTACGTTAGTACCACTTCGTGCGACCCGACGGCGGACCTGTCACCCGGGGTCGCGCGACGTCATCAGCGGAGGCGATCGTGAACGCCATCTCCACCACCCCGACCCTCGCCTGGGTCGTGCTCATCGTGTCCGGCGGCCTCGAGGCCGGCTGGGCGCTCTGTCTCAAGGCGTCCGAAGGCTTCAGCAGGCTCTGGCCCAGCGTCGGGTTCTTCGTCATGCTCGCCGGCTCGATGGTCGGGCTGTCCTTCGCGCTGCGCTCCCTGCCCGTCGGCGTCGCCTACGGCGTGTGGGTCGGGATCGGCGCGACGGCCACGGCCCTGTTGGCGATCCCGCTCTTCGGGGAGACTGTCACGGTGCTCAAGCTCGTCTGCCTCGCGCTCATCGTCGCGGGCGTCGTCGGGCTCAATCTCGCAGGGGGAGGACACGCATGACCGAAGGCGACCCAGACCGGCCGAACCGGCCCACGCAGCCCGGCCGACCCGGGCCGCGGGTGGCCGGGGGGCGCGCGCCCCGCAAGCCCCAGGCGCCGCGGCGACAGAGCCGCGGCGCCCAGCGGCGCGACGCGATCGTGCGCGCCGCCGCCGAGCTGATCCTGTCCGAGGGGCCCACCGGGGTCACCCACCGGACGGTGGCGGCGCAGGCCGACGTGCCGCTCGCCGCGACGACCTACTACTTCTCCGGTCTCGACGAGCTCGTCGAGACCGCCGGCAGGCTCCTCGTCGAACGCTGGACGGCGCACACGCGCGAGGTCGTCGGGCGGGAGGACGTCCCCGCGACCGCCGCGGGCAAGGCCGAGCGGATCGTCGACGCGATCGGGCCCAGCGGCGACGACGCCGCCGTCCGCGGGTTCTACGAGCACCTCGTCGCCGCGGGCCGGTCGGCGGCGCTCGGCCGCGCGTACGCCGAGACGCGCAACGGTCTCGACGACGCCGTCTCCGAGCTCCTCGCGAAGCTCCACCTCGACATCTCGCCCCAGCTCATCGTCGCGATCGTCGACGGCGCGGCGCTCACGGCGCTGTCCGAGGGGCGGTCGGTCCGGCCGGTCGCGCTCGAGCTCACCCGCGAGGTCGTCGAGCGGACCGAGCGGCACCAGCGGGGCGAGTGGTGACCGGCGCGTCGGGCGACGAGCCCGTCGTCGTCTGGTCGACCCCCCTGCGGACCCGGTTCCGCGGGCTCGACGTCCGCGACGGGCTGCTCGTGCGCGGCTCGGCCGGCTGGGCCGAGTTCTCGCCCTTCTGGGACTACGACGACGCCGAGTCGCTCGCGTGGTGGCGCGCCGCCGAGGAGGCGGCGACCGTCGGCTGGCCCGAGCCCCGGCGCGCCGCGATCCCCGTGAACGTGACCGTGCCGGCCACCACGCCCGAGCGGGCCCGCGAGATCGTCCTCGCGTCCGGGGGCTGCCGGACCGCCAAGGTCAAGGTCGCCGAGCGGCCGCTGCAGCCGGACGGCACGCGCGGCGCGCCCGAGGCCGTCGAGGTCGAGATCGCGCGCCTCGAGGCCGTCCGCGACGCGCTCGGCCCCGGAGGGCGCATCCGCGTCGACGCCAACGGCGGGTGGAGCGTCGACGAGGCGGTCCGCCGCCTGCCGCTCCTCGACCGCGCGGCGGGCGGGCTCGAGTACGTCGAGCAGCCGTGCGCGACCGTCCCCGAGCTCGCGGCCGTCCGGCGCGTCGTCGCCGTGCCCGTCGCCGCGGACGAGTCGATCCGCCGCGCCGAGGACCCGTTCGCCGTCGTGCGCGCGGACGCCGCCGACGTCGTCGTGCTCAAGGTCCAGCCGCTCGGCGGGGTGCGGGCGTGCCTCGACCTCGCCGAGCAGGTCGGGCTGCCCGTCGTCGTCTCCTCGGCGCTCGAGTCGTCCGTCGGGCTCGCCGCCGGCCTCGCGCTCGCCGCCGCCCTGCCCGAGCTGCCCTACGCGTGCGGCCTCGCGACCGCGCAGCTCTTCGAGCGCGACGTCGCGCCCTCGCTCCTGCCCGTCCACGGTGCGATCCCCGTGCCACGCGGTCCCGGGCACCGCCCCGCGCCCGACGTCGAGCGCCTCACCGCCATGACCCCGCCCGACGACGTCCGCGCCGCCTGGCTCGACCGCCTCGCCCGGGTCCGGGCGCTCGCGGGGGAGCGGCTGTCGCCCGACACGGTGGAGTAGCCGCGACGTCGCCGGCAGGTTGCGCCCCGCCACGGGCCGCACCGACCCCGAGGCCGGTCGAGACTCCGGGCCTGCGACGTCCAGCCGTCCTGGACCGCAGGTTCCGGAGTCTCGAGGCCCCGCCCGACGCGGCGGCGCCGGGCGGAGGGCGGACGCGCGAGCCGATAGCCTCGAGGCGTGAACCCCGCGGACGCCCTGCCTGGCGACCCACCCGCCGTCACCGCCGCCCGGCGCCTGCTCGACGCGCTCGTCGCGCTGGGGGTGCGCGACGTCGTCGTCGCCCCCGGGTCCCGCAGCGCCCCCCTCGCGTACGCGGCGAGCGACCTCGCCGACGCCGGGCGCCTCCACCTGCACGTGCGGGTCGACGAGCGCGACGCCGGCTTCCTCGCGCTGGGCCTCGCCCGCGGGAGCGCGCTCGGCGGGGCGGACCCGGTCCCCACGGCCGTCGTGACGACGTCGGGCACCGCGGTCGCGAACCTGCACCCCGCCGTCCTCGAGGCGCACCACGCCGGGGTCCCGCTGGTGCTCCTCACCGCCGACCGTCCCCACGAGCTCCGCGGCACCCGTGCGAACCAGACGACCGACCAGGTAGGGATCTTCGCCGGCGCGACCCGGCTGACGGTCGACGTCCCCGCGCCGTCCGGCCTCCCGACCGAGCTGCGCGACCTCGGCCACCTCGCCGCGCGGGCCGTCGCCGCCGCGCGCGGCACCCGCACGGGGCACCCCGGGCCCGTGCACCTCGACCTCGCGTACCGCGAGCCGCTCGTCCCGGCGTCGCCGTCGGCGGACGGCGCGTCACCGTCGGTGGACGGCGCGTCACCGTCGGCGGACGGCGCGTCACCGTCGGCGGTCGGCGCGTCACCGTCGGTGGTCGTCGCGTCGCCGTCGGCGTTCCTGGCCGCGGCGGCGCTGCCCGCCGACCTCGCGGTGCCGGTCGCGGAGACCGTCGTCGTCGCGGGCGACGGCGCAGGGCCCGTCGCGCGGCGCCTCGCCGCGGCGCGGGGCTGGCCGTTGCTCGCCGAGCCGTCGTCGGGGGCGTGGGGCGGCCCGCAGGCCGTGGCGGCGCACCGCCTCGTGCTCGGCGTGCTGGGCGCCGAGGTGCGGCGCGTCGTCGTGCTCGGGAACCCGACGCTGTCGCGGCCCGTCCAGCGGTTGCTCGGCGGTGCGCTCGCGTCGGCGGGGGAGCGGGTCGAGGTCGTCGTCGTCGCCCCCGGCTCCGGCCCGTGGCCCGACGCCGCCCGCGCGGCCTCGCACGTGCTGCCCGGCGTCCCGGAGCCGTGGCTCGAGCCGGCGACCCTCACGGGCGACGGGCCGGCCGCCGCGTGGACCGCGCGGTGGCGCGCCGCCGACGCAGCGGTCCGCGCGACGCTGCGCCCGGCCCTCGACGCGCTCCGGTCCACGGACGGCGGCGCGCTCGACCCCGTCGTCGTCGCGGACGCGGTCGCACGCGCGAGCGGACCCGACGACGTGCTGCTCGTCGGCGCGAGCAGCCCCGTGCGCGACCTCGACCTCGTGGCGGCGTGGGGCGAGCCGCCGCACGTCGTCGCGAACCGCGGGCTCGCGGGCATCGACGGGAGCGTGTCCACCGCCGTCGGCCTGGCGCTGGCCGCCCGCCGCGCCGGGCTGGGACGGGTCCGTGCGTACCTCGGCGACCTCACGTTCCTGCACGACGTGGGCGGGCTCCACCTCGCGGGCGACGACGTCGCCCTCCAGGTCGTCGTCGCGAACGACGGCGGCGGGTCCATCTTCTCGACGCTCGAGCCGGGCGCGCTGGCGGCGGACCTGGGCGGCCGGTCGACGTTCGAGCGCGTCTTCTCGACCCCGCACTCCGTGGACCTCGGCCTGCTGGTGCGCGCGTACGGGGCCTCGCACGTCCGGGTCGACGCGCGCGCCGGTTCCGGCTCCGCGGCGGCCGCGCTCGACGCCGCGCTCGCCGCACCCGCGCACGGGCTCCAGGTGGTCGAGGTCGTCGTCGACCGCGCGGGCCGCGTGCCCGCTTCGGGTGATGCGCTCGCCCGGCGGGTGCAGGACGCCGTCCGGGGCGCCGTGCCCATTCTGGGCGAGAATCCAGGAACACCACCTTCTCGGAGCGAACTCCCAGGTTCACTCCAGTCCGGTTCCAGAACGATCGTGTGAAGTAGGGGTCATGAGCCAGCCGACGAACGACGAGAACCCGAACGCGCAGCCGGTTCCGCAGGACGCGCAGGCACAGCAGCCCGCGACCCCGGAGCCCGCCGCGCAGCAGCCGGCCGTCCCGCAGCCGAGCCGACAGGAGCAGCCCACGCAGGTGCTCCCGCCGCTCGTGCCGCCGGCCCCGCAGCCGCAGGCGCAGCAGCCCCAGGTGCAGCAGCAGCCGGCACCCCAGCCGCAGCAGCCGCGCTACGGCGCGTACGCCCCGCAGCCCACGCCGCAGCAGGGCGCGCAGCAGCCGCCGCAGCCGCCGTACGGCCAGGCCGCGCCGCCGCAGCCGCAGTACGGCCAGCAGCCGCAGCAGCCGGGCCAGTACGGCCAGCCCCCGCAGCCCGGCCACGACCCGTACGCGGGCGCCGCGTTCGGCCTCCCGCCGCAGCCGCCGTCGGGCAACGAGAACCCCACCAAGACCACGACGAAGCCCCGCGCCTGGGCGCCCGTGGCCGTCGCCGCGATCGTCGCCGCCGTCCTCGCGGCAGGCGGCACCGCGGTCGCCGTCAACGCCCTCGACGACAACACGACGCCGTCGAGCATCGCGTCGATCGGCCAGCAGTCCTCGGGCGACGAGACGGTCCCCGTCTCGGGCTCGACGTCGCAGAACCCGAACTGGGAGGCCGTGACGTCGACCGTCTCGAAGTCGGTCGTGTCGATCTCGGTGACCATGAACAACGGCGAGGCCGAGGGCTCGGGCGTCATCCTCGACAAGGACGGCAACGTCCTCACCAACAACCACGTCGTCTCCGGTGCGCAGAACAACACCGTCCAGGTGACGCTCGCGGACGGCCGGATCTTCAGCGCGAAGATCGTCGGCACCGACTCGTCGACGGACCTCGCGGTCGTCAAGCTCGAGAAGGCGCCGTCGGACCTCGCGCCCGCCACCCTGGGCGACTCGTCGAAGGTCACGACCGGTGAGGCCGTCATGGCCGTCGGCAACCCGCTCGGGCTCGCCAACACCGCGACCACCGGCATCGTGTCCGCGCTGAACCGGCCCGTCTCGACGTCGTCGAGCGACTCGTCGGGCAGCGGGAGCAGCGACGCCGTCGTGACCAACGCGATCCAGATCGACGCGGCCATCAACCCCGGCAACTCGGGCGGCCCCCTGTTCAACGCGCAGGGCCAGGTCATCGGCATCACGTCGTCGATCGCGACCCTGTCGCAGAACAGCCTCGGCGGCGACAGCGAGTCCGGCTCGATCGGCCTCGGGTTCGCGATCCCCGTGAACCTCGCGAAGAACATCTCCTCGCAGCTCATCAAGGACGGCACCGCGGAGCACGCGTTCCTCGGCGTGACCCTGACCGACGCTACGGCCACCGCCGACGGCGTCACGCGCCAGGGCGCGAAGGTCAACGACGTCACGAGCGGCTCGCCCGCCGACAAGGCCGGCATCAAGTCGGGCGACGTCATCGTCGCGATCGACGGCGTCGCGTCGCCGGGCGCGGAGTCCCTCACGGGCTTCGTCCGGGCGCACTCGGCCGGCGACGTCGTGAAGCTGACGGTCGTCCGCAGCGGCAAGTCGATGGACGTGGACGTGACGCTCGCGGTCAAGCAGGAGACGGCGACGCCCAGCTCGGGCGACCAGAGCGGCCAGAACGGCCAGGGCGGCCAGAACGGTCAGGGTGACCAGAACGGCCAGCAGGGTGGTTCGGGCCAGGACGGCTCCGGCTCCGGTTCCAACGACAACCCGTTCGGCGACTTCTTCGGCGGCCAGGGCTGACGGAGGTCACCACGAACGTCCTGCCGGAGCGATCCCCCTCCGCCCGGTAGGACCGTCGCAGCAGCGCCGTCCCCCGGCGCGCGCGACCCGACGCCCGCACGGTGCTCCCCTCACCGTGCGGGCGTCCTCATGCCCGGCTCCCTCCACGCCACGAGCCCGCTGAGTGCGTACTTCTTGTGCGACACGCCCGGCGGGTCGCACAAAAAGCGCGCACTCACGGCGGGTAGGCGCAGGTGGTGAGGAAGGGCGGGCGGGGCGGGGGTCAGTCGGCGGGGCGGGTGTCAGTCGGCGAGGGCGAACCGCATGGGCTCGAGCTTCGCCTCCGACTCGCGCAGCTCGGCCTCCGGGTCGGACGCCGCGACGATGCCGCAGCCGGCGAACAGGCGCACCCGGTGCGCTGCGGCGTCGTCCCCGGTGGCGGACGACCCGAGCTCCGCCGACCGCAGGGCGATGCCCCACTCGCCGTCGCCGTCGGCGCCGAACCACCCCACGGGGCCCGCGTACCGGCCGCGCTCCATGCCCTCGATCTCGGCGACGAGCGCCGCGGCGGCGTCGGTCGGGGTGCCGCAGACCGCGGCGGTCGGGTGGAGCGCGGCCGCGATCGCGAGGCTCGACGCGTGCTCGTGCAGGACGCCCGTGACGTCGGTCGCGAGGTGCAGGACGTTCGGCAGGTCGAGCACGAACGGCGACTCGGGCACGTTCATCGACGAGCAGTACGGTTCGAGCGCACGCGCGACCGACCGCACGGCGTACTCGTGCTCCTCGAGGTCCTTCGACGAGTGCGCGAGGTGCGCGGCGCGCGCGAGGTCGGCGTCGTCGTTCCCGGTGCGCCGGACGGTGCCCGCGAGCACCCGCGACGTCACGAGGCCCTTCTCGGCGCGCGCGAGGAGCTCGGGCGTCGCGCCGACCATCCCGCCGACGCTGAACGTCCACGCGCCGCGGTAGCCGCGGGACAGGCGCCCGAGCAGGTGGCGCGGGTCGACCGGGTGCTCGGTGGTCGCGACGACGTCCCGGGCGAGCACGACCTTCTCGAGCTCGCCCGCGCGGATCCGGGCCACGCCCTGCCCGACGACGTCCACCCAGGCCCGCGGGTCGCGCCCGCCAGGCGCGTAGCGCACCTCGCCCGGGGCGGTGACGGCCGTGCGGGCGGCGGGGTCGAGGAGGTCCGCCGAGGGCGCGGGACCGATCGAGCCCGCGGGGTCGATCGTGGTGATCCACGCCCGCCCGCCCCGGCGGCCCACGACCACGCGCGGCACGACGACGACGCTCTGCACCGACGGTGCGTCCAGGGCGACCGGCGTGCCGGCCTCCGCCGGGACGACGGGACCGAACGCGAACGACCCGAACGCGATCGGCCCGGTGCCGGGGAGCTGGACCTCGTCGCGCACGACGGCGCTCGCGAGGGTCTCGCGGCACAGGTCCTCGGCCTCGCGGAACCGGTCGGGCCCGGACGTCGTGAAGCGCAGGGCCTCGCCCCAGCCGACGATCCCCTCGCCGCGCCGCACCCACGCGAGGGGGGTGGCGGCGTCGGGCAGGAGGTCGAGGAGCGCGCCGTCGTCGTCGGACGCGAGCGCCGCGAGGACGCGGCTCACCGGGTCGGACGCGGGCCGCGAGGTGTCCGTGATGTCGAGCTCGGCGGTGCGGACGACGAGCGGCGCGGGGCTGGCGCCGGGGACGTCGCGCGGCGCGCGGCGGCCGGCCGGGAGGGTACTCATCGCTTCCCAGGGTAGGCGTGAGGTGGCGCGGGGGCGGCGTGAGGTACCTCAGAGGGCGCGTGAGGTGCCGCACACGGCGTGGCCGGGTCCGCCGGAGGGGGCGGGACGGGGCGATCGCCCGATGCGGCGGACCCCGCCTGAGCACGAGCGTGGTCGACGCACCGCACGACGGGACGACCAGCCGTCCGGTCGGCGGTCCGGAGGAGGAGACGACGATGAGCTACGAGACGCTGTTCCAGGCCGAGACCCTGCAGGCCCAGCGGGACGCGGCGTTCACGCGGGCGGCGCACGTGGCGGAGCTCCGGGCAGCGCGGCGTGCCTCGGCGTCCGACACAGGTCGCGTGCGGGGGTGGGCCGTCCGCCACCTGCCGGCGGTGTCGCTGCGGCCCCGCCACCGCCGTCCGGCGCCCGAGCGGGCTCGCCTCGCGGGCTGACGGGCGCGCACCAGTAGGCTGACCGCATGCCTCGCGCCAGCCTCGACAAGGACCCGGACGCCGTCGCGTCGATGTTCGACTCGATCGCGGGCCGCTACGACCTGACGAACGACGTCCTGTCCGTGGGCCAGGACCGCCGCTGGCGCAAGGCCACGGTCCGCGCGGTCGACGCGAAGCCGGGGGAGCGGGTCCTCGACCTCGCGGCGGGCACCGGCACGTCGAGCGAGCCGTACGCGAACCAGGGCATCCAGGTCGTGCCGTGCGACTTCTCCGTGGGCATGCTGCAGGTCGGCAAGAAGCGCAGCCCCGACCTCCCGTTCGTCGCGGGGGACGCGACGGCCCTCCCGTTCGCCGACGCGAGCTTCGACGCCGTCACCATCTCGTTCGGGCTCCGCAACGTCACCGACACCGAGGGCGCCCTGCGCGAGATGTTGCGCGTCGTCCGGCCGGGTGGCCGGCTCGTCGTCTGCGAGTTCTCGACCCCGACGTGGCCGCCGTTCCGCAAGGCCTACTCGGAGTACCTCGTGAAGGCGCTCCCGAAGGTCGCGGGCGCGATCACGCGCGAGGGCGGTTCGTACGACTACCTCGCCGAGTCGATCGAGGCCTGGCCCGACCAGGTGGGGCTCGCGAAGCTCATGCTGCGCGCCGGCTGGAGCAAGGTCGCCTACCTCAACCTCACGGGCGGCGTCGTCGCGCTGCACCGCGGGACGCGCCCCGAGTGAACCGTCCCGGCACGCCCGGCGGCTCCGCGGACGTGATCGTCGTCGGCGCGGGCCCGGCGGGCTCCGCCACCGCCGCGTGGTGCGCCGCCGCGGGCCTCGACGTCCTGCTGCTCGAGCGGTCGGCGTTCCCGCGCGACAAGGTCTGCGGCGACGGGCTCACGCCCCGCGCGGTCGGGGAGCTCGAGCGGCTCGGCGTGCGCCTCCCGCGCGCCGTGCGGAACGCCGGGCTGCGGCTCGTCGCGGACGGGCGCGCGCACGAGCTCCGCTGGCCCGACGTCCCCGGCTTCCCGTCCTACGGCCTCGCCCTGGCGCGCACCGAGCTCGACGAGGCGCTCGCCCGGCACGCCGAGCGTGCGGGGGCGACGCTGCTCGAGCGCACGCACGTCGTCGGGCCCGAGCTGGACGCACGCTCGGGTCGTGTCGTCGGGGTGGTCGCGCGCGCGGCCGACGAGCGTGGGCGCGCGACCGGCGAACCCGTGACCTACCGCGCCCCCGTCGTGGTCGCCGCCGACGGCGTCTCGTCCCGGTTCGCCGTCGCGCTCGGCCTGGAGCGTCGCGAGGACCGCCCGATCGGCGTCGCCGTGCGCACGTACGCGCAGCCGCCCGCGGCCTCTCCGTGGGGCACCGCGGGCGACGGTGGCGAGCGGTGGATGGAGTCGCACGTCGAGCTCTGGGAGGGTGCGCCGCGCACGTCCGCGCCGCTGTCGGGCTACGGCTGGCTGTTCCCCCTCGCCGACGGCACCGTCAACGTCGGGCTCGGGGCCGTCCACTCGACGCCCGCCCGGCAGTCCGCCGCCGACGCCGACCACCGCCGCACGCTCGACCGCTGGGTCGCGGGGCTCCCGGACGAGCTCGGGCTGGGCGCCGCGCACCGGGTCGCCCCGGTGCGGGGCGCGGCGCTCCCGATGGGTCTCAACAGGACCCCGCTCGCCACTCGCGGCGCGCTGCTCGTCGGCGACGCCGCGGGCATGGTCAGCCCGTTCAACGGGGAGGGCATCGGGTTCGGCCTGCAGGCCGGCCGGATCGCCGGCGAGATCGTCCCCCGGGCCCTCGCGGCGCGGTCCGCGGCGGAGCGCGAACGGCTCCTGACCGGCTACGACACCCGCGTGCGGGCCGAGCTCGGCGGCTTCTACACGCTGGGCCGCTACTTCACCCGGCTCATCGAGCAGCCGGCGCTCCATCGCCTCGCCGTCCGCCACGGTCTGCCGCGCCGCGCGGTCATGGACGTGGTGCTCCGGCTCTTCTCCGACTGCTACGACCCCCACGGCGGGGACTGGGTGGACCGGGCCGTCGCGGCAGCCGCGCGGCTCGTCCCGAGCGCGTGACGCGCCCCACGGTTCCGTGCGTCGAGGCGCCGTAAGCACGAGCGGCCCACTATCGTCGTGCCCGTGACATCCACACCCGCGGGCCCCGTGACCGCCGTCATCCCCGTCGTCGACGACGCGCTCGGCGCCCGGCTGGCCGCCCGCATGGAGCTCGTCGAGGAGCGGCTCGACGCGGCCGTCGCGAACGAGGACGCCCTCGTCGACGAGACGTCGCGGCACCTGCTCGCCGCCGGCGGCAAGCGGCTGCGCCCCTACCTGACGCTGCTCACCGCGGAGCTCGGCGACGGCGCGCGGGACGAGGTCCTCACCGCGGCCACGGTCGTGGAGCTCACCCACCTCGCGTCGCTCTACCACGACGACGTCATGGACTCGGCGTCCGTGCGCCGCGGCACGACCGCCGCCCACCAGGTGTGGGGCAACTCGGTCGCGATCCTCACGGGCGACCTCCTGTTCGCGCGCGCGTCGGGGCTCGTCTCCCAGCTCGGCCCCGAGGCCGTGCTGCTGCAGTCGAGCACGTTCGAGCGCCTGTGCCTCGGGCAGATGCACGAGACCGTCGGACCCCGCGACGGCGACGAGCCGGTCGCCCACTACCTGCAGGTCCTGTCCGACAAGACCGCGTCGCTCCTCGCGACGTCCGCGCGCTTCGGCGCGATGTTCGCAGGCTGCCCCGACGCCGTCGTCGACGCCGTGGCCGGGTTCGGCGAGAAGGCGGGCGTCGCGTTCCAGCTCGCCGACGACGTGCTCGACGTCGTGTCCGACGGCTCGCAGTCCGGGAAGACGCCCGGCACCGACCTGCGCGAGCACGTCCCGACCATGCCCGTGCTGCTGCTCCGCGAGCTCGTCGCGTCCCCCGAGGCGACCTCGGAGGACCGCGCGCTCCTCGCCCTGCTCGACGGTGACCTCGACGACGACGGCGTCCTGGCCGAGGCCGTCGCGGCCCTTCGTGCGCACCCCGTGGTCGAGCGGACGCGGGCGCAGGCCCTCGCCTGGTCGCAGGACGCCGTCGACGAGCTCCGCGAGGTGCCGGTGGGCCCCGTGCGCGACGCGCTCGAGGCCTTCGCGCAGGCCCTCGCCGACCGCGCCGCCTGACCTGCTGCGACGCGTCCCGCGCGTCGCGCGCGTCCGCTGTCGATGGGGAGATCTCCCCATCGGTGCCGTTTTTCGCCCCGCTGTGACGTCCGTTACTGTGGCTCGGCGCCCGTCTCCACGATCCGGGTCGCCGCACCAACGACAGACCTGACCGAGACAGACGACACGCAGGACGTGGCAGTGGGGCTCCTCCAGAACCTGTACACCCGACGTAAGACCGTGGCATCCGTGAGCACGGTCTCCGTCGTGTCCACCGCGATGGTGGCGCTCGCGCTCACGTACGACGGCGAGCCCACCGCGAAGGTCGACCTCAACGACTCCGGCGTCTGGGTGACGCGCGGCAGCGGCGAGCTCGGACGGTTCAACACGGCGGCCCAGGCGCTCGACGCGACGCTCCTGTCGTCGGGGTCGTCGGCGGACGTGCTGCAGGAGGGGACGACCGTCCTCTCGTTCGACCCGGGTCTCGGGATGCTCAGCCCGGTCGACGTCGCGGACGCCAAGCTCAAGGGCACGGCCAAGCTCCCGGCGGACGCGCAGGTGGGCCTCGGCGGGGCCGCGACCGCGGTCCTCGACACGGCCAAGGGCAACGTCTGGGTCGTGCCCGCGGTCGGCGTCGCGTCCTTCGACGAGGAGGTCACCGAGCCGGTCCTCACCGTGAAGAAGGGTGGCGCCCTCGCCGTCGGGCAGGACGGGACGGTGCACGTCGCGGACCCGTCCGGCACGCTCGTCACGGTCACGACGACGGACGACGGCACCGCCGCGCACACGTCGAAGCAGCGCCTCAAGGGGATGTCCGCGAGCGACGTGCTCCAGGTGACGGCCGTCGGCGACCAGGGCGTCGTCCTCGACGTGACGACGTCGACCCTGTACCTCCCGGGGCACCGCGTGAAGGTCGAGGGCACGGACCCCGTGCTGCAGCAGGCCGGGGCGGCGTCGTCGGACGTGGCGTACGCGACCACGGAGGGTCTGGTCACGCAGCCGCTCGACGGGTCGAAGGCCACGGTCCGCGAGGCCTCGGGCCGGCCGGCGGCCCCCGTGCACGTCGGCGACTGCACCTATGGGGCGTGGTCCGGCTCGGGTCAGGTGATCCGCGACTGCGACGGCACGACGCGCGACCTCGACCAGCACCTCGCCGGTCTCGACACCGCCGCGACGCTGCGGTACCGCGTCAACCGCTCGAACGTCGTCCTCAACGACCTCGCGTCGGGCACGGTGTGGCTGGCGGCCGACCAGTTCCAGAAGGTGAACGACTGGGAGCAGAAGGTCCCGGAGAACGCGAAAGGCGACCCGACCGACGCGAAGAACACCAAGCCCGAACAGGTCGACAAGCCGATCAAGAACCGGTCGGAGGAGAACCATCCGCCGATCGCCAAGGCCGACACGTTCGGGGTCCGCCCCGGCCGGTCGACGGTGCTGCCGGTCCTGGCGAACGACACCGATCCCGACGGGGACGTCCTGGCCGCCCAGCTCGACGGGCAGGGGCCGAGCAACGCGGCCGTGTCCCAGGTCATGGGCGGCGACGCGCTGCTCGCGACCACCGAGGACGACGCGAGCGGCGTCTCGACGTTCCGCTACAAGGTCACGGACGGCCGTCCGGGCGGCACCGACACGGCGGCCGTGAGGCTCACCGTCGTGCCGTACAGCGCGAAGGACCGCAGCCCCGAGCAGACCGGCGAGCCCGTGCTCCAGGTCTCGCGCGGCGGCACCGGGAAGATCAAGGTCCTGCCCTACTTCCGCGACCCCGACGGCGACGACCTGTACCTCGCCGACGCGACCGCGAAGACCAAGGGCGACGAGGTGCGCTTCGAGGCGGACGGGACCGTGGAGTACCGCGACGCGGGCTCGGCGACCGGCCGCAAGGCGGTCACGCTCTCCATCGCCGACGGCCTCGGCGGCCACGTCGACGGCACGCTGTGGGTCGAGGTCAAGGGTGACCAGAACGAGCCGCCCATCGCGGTCGGCGACCACGCGACGACCCAGCCGGGCCAGCCGGTCACGCTGTACCCCCTGCGCAACGACACCGACCCGAACGGCGACACCCTGCGCCTCGCGCAGCGCTCGCAGCCGGCGGGCAGCCAGGCCGTCCTGGGCGAGTCGGACGACACGATCCAGTTCGTCGCGGCCAAGCCCGGCTCGTACGTCGGGACGTACGAGGTCAGCGACGGCCCGTCCGCGACGACGGGCGTGTACCGCGTCGACGTGGTCGACCCGGACCGCGCCAGCGGCCCGCCCGTCGCGGTCCCCGACACGGGGCTGCTCCCGTCGAGCGGGCAGGCGCTCGTCGACGTGACGGCGAACGACTCCGACCCGGCCGGCGGCGTGCTCGTCGTGCAGTCCGTCGACGCGCCCGACGACGCCGGGTTCTCGGTCGCGGTCCTGGGCCACTCGGTGCTGCGGATCACCGAGACGCGCCACCTCGACGAGCCGGTGACGCTGCACTACACCGTGTCCAACGGCATCGACTCGGCGGTCGGTCAGGTGCGGGTCGTGCCCGTGCCGGCCCCGAACAAGCTGCACCCGCCGAACGCGGCCGCGGACCAGGTGAACGTCCACGTGGGCGACGTCGTGACGATCCCCGTGCTCGCGAACGACTCGCACCCCGACGGTCTCGACCTGTTCCTCCAGCCGAAGCTCGCGCGCGAGCCCGCGGCGTCGCTGGGCTCGGCGTTCGTCTCCGGCCAGGTCGTGCGGTTCCAGGCGGCCAAGAAGGCCGGGACGGCGTACCTCATCTACCGGGTGCAGGACAAGAACGGCCAGGAGGACTCCGCCCAGGTCACGGTGCACGTGCTCGACGGCGCGGAGAACTCCCCGCCGCGCCCCCCGACGGTCGTCGCGCGCACGGTCTCGGGCGGGTCCGTCACGATCACGCCGAAGCTCGACGGCATCGACCCGGACGGCGACTCGGTCCGCCTCACGGGCGTGGGCTCGGCGCCCTCGCAGGGCACCGCCAAGGTCACCGCGGGGACCATCGTCTACACGGCCGCGAAGAGCGCGACCGGCACCGACACGTTCCAGTACCTGGTCTCCGACCGTCGCGGCCAGACGGCGACCGGCACGGTCCGCGTGGGCGTCGCCCCGCCGCCGACCACCAACCAGCCGCCGGTCGCGGCCGACGACACGGTCACCGTGCGGCCCGGCCGCGCCGTGTCCGTCGCACCGCTCACCAACGACTCCGACCCCGACGGCGACCGCATCTCCCTCACGTCGACACTCGAGACGCAGGACGGCCTCAAGGCTCGGACGACGGACAACCTCGTCGCGTTCACCGCCCCCGACAAGGAGGGCACGACGACGATCTTCTACACGATCCAGGACGCCCGCGGGGCGCGCGCCACCGGTGCGATCGTGGTGACCGTCGACTCGAAGGCGCCCCTCAAGCCACCGGTCGCGAAGGACGACGTCGTGTCCGGCTCGGACGTCGTCGGGAAGACGGCGGTCGCGGTGCCGGTGCTCGCGAACGACTCCGACCCCGACGGCGCGGCGAGCGCGCTCACGGTGACCACCGCGCAGCGCGGCGTCACCGTCGGGAAGGACGGCGTGCTGAGCGTGCCGCTCACCGAGGACGAGCAGGTGTTCCGGTACACGGTCACGGACCCCGACGGCAAGACGGACTCGGCGTTCGTGTGGGTGCCGGCGCTGCAGGTCGACGAGCCGACGCTGCGGCCCGACGCCAAGCCGCTCACCGTCCGCAGCGGCGAGACCCTCAAGGTCGACATCCGCGACCAGGTGCGCGTCGCCGACGGCAAGACGCCGCAGCTCACCGAGGAGGCCAAGGTCAAGGCCGTCAACGGGTCGCGCGACGTCGTCGACACGCACACCATCACGTTCGTCTCCGACGACAGGTTCGTCGGGCAGGCGAGCCTGAGCTTCGAGGTCACGGACGGCAAGGGCGCGGGCGACCCGAAGGGCCACGTCGCGACGCTCACCGTCCCGATCAAGGTCACCGCCCCGGCGAACCAGGCGCCGCAGTTCACGGGCACCCCGACCGTCTCCGTCGGGGCGGGCGACTCCAAGGGCGGCGACGTCGACCTCGCGAGCTTCGCGACCGACGTCGACGACGACGCGCTCGCCTTCAAGGTCGGGCGCGTCCCGGCCGGGGTCGGGGTGACGACCGACGGCGGCAGCATGCACGTCGTGGCCGATCCCGAGACCCCCAAGGGCACGCACGTCGAGGTCCCGGTGACGGTCACGGACGGCAAGCCGGGCCACAAGCCGGCGGCCGGCACGGTCCAGGTCACGGTCACCGCGTCGAACCGGCACCTCCCGGTCGCGAACGAGGACGTCGTCGAGAAGGCCGCGCAGGGCAAGCCGGTGACGATCGACGTGCTCGCCAACGACACCAACCCGTTCGCCGACGAGGGCAAGGCGCTGACGATCGTCTCGGCGACCGTCGAGAGCGGGGACGCGAGCCAGCCCGTGATCCGCGGCGGGAAGCTCGTCGTCACGCCGGGCGCCGACTTCCACGGCCAGATCGCGCTGCGGTACACGATCCAGGACGCGACGAAGGACCCGGACCGCCAGGTCGAGGGCCAGGTCCTCGTCACGGTGCAGGGGCGTCCCGACGCCCCCGCCAAGCCCGAGATCGGGACGATCGAGTCGCACCAGGTGACGCTGTCCTGGAGCCCGCCGAACAACAACGGCGCGTCGATCACCTCGTACACGGTCACGCCGTCGGGCGGCGCGGCCCAGCAGTGCGCCACGACCACCTGCACGATCACGGGCCTGACCAACGACACCGAGTACACGTTCACGGTCGTCGCGAACAACGAGGTCGGCGCGTCCGACCCGTCGCCCGAGTCCGACTCCGCGCGCCCCGACGCGCGCCCGGACCGTCCGGCGGCACCGACGCTCGACTTCGGCGACGGCGAGCTCACGGTCCACTGGACAAACAAGCCGTACTCCGACCGGTCGGCGATCGAGTCCGTGAACCTGCTGATCTCCCCGGCGGCCCCCGACGGGACGACCGAGCTGCAGGGGGTCACCGGCACGACGACGGTCTGGAAGGGCCTCGCCAACGGCGTCTCGTACACCGTGTCCGTGCAGGCCGTGAACAAGGCGCCGGACCCGTCCGACTGGTCCGCGCCGTCCGCGGCGATGGTCCCGGCGGGCAAGCCCGACGCGCCCGGCAAGCCGAGCGTCACGCGCACCTCGATCGGCTCGACGTCGCAGATGAAGGTCACCTGGGCGCCCCCGGCGGACCACGGTGCCGAGATCACGGGCTACGACATCCAGGTGCTGCAGGGCGGCAAGGCGGTCAAGAACGTCACCGCCTCCGGGTCCGCGACGAGCTCGACGATCGGTGTCAGCGCGGACGTCACGGACTACACGTTCCAGGTGCGCGCCAAGAACAAGGCGACCGCGAAGTTCGGTGCGGCGCCGTGGAGCCCGCAGACGGCGCCCGTGCGCGCGTTCGCGAAGCCGAGCGCCGTCTCGACCCTCAGCGCGACGGCGACCGGCGCGAACAGCCAGGTCAAGCTCGCGTGGGGCAGGGCCACCGCGGCCGGCCTCAACGCCGGCGAGATCATGTACCAGTACTCCGCGTGCGGCGGCGGCTGGACGAACATCTCGAACGGTGCCACGAGCGCGACCGTCACGTGCGGCAGCAACGGGACCCAGTACACGTACAAGGTGCGCGCGGTGCCGAACGTCGACGGGCTCGACGAGGCGAACGCCGGCGCTGCGGCGTCGGCGACGGCGACGCCGTACGGGCCGGTCTCCAAGCCGACCGTCAGCGCCGCCCTGTCGGGCAAGGTCGGGAGCCAGACGATCACCTTCAAGGTCACCGGCAAGACCAACGGCCGTGCGATCACGGTCAAGGTCACGGGCGCCAAGTCGACGTCGTTCACGGTCTCGAGCGGTTCGGCCACCAAGACGTACACGGTCTCCGGGCTGGGCTACAGCGTGACCAAGAAGGTCTGCGCCACGGCGACCGACGGCCACACGACGTCGGCCCAGGCGTGCGCCTCCAAGACGACCGGGAAGAAGCCGGAGCCCGTGCTCAAGGCGAGCCCGGGCACGACCCACAAGCTCCCTGACAGCATCGGCACCCCCGGGAACTGCGGCAACGACTCGTGCGCCTGGGGCCACCTGACCATCACGGGCGCCGCGGCCAACACGTCGTTCACGGTCACCTGCTACGGCGGCGGCGACATGATCGGCTCGGGCGGCTACAACCACGACACGTCCGGCAAGACGCTGAAGACCGACGGCAGCGGGAACTACTCGGGCGACCAGATGTGCGTCTACGGACAGCCCGGCGGCAGCTTCTACATCGACACCAACAAGTTCGGGAAGACGCCGACGATCAACTGGAGCTAGCCGCCCGGCCGCTCGACACGGAACACCGGCGCCCTCGACGGGCACCGCCAGGAAGAACGCAGGACGACAGCCGTGGGGCTCCTTCAGAACCTCTACGCCCGGCGCAAGACCGTGGCCTCGGTGAGCACGGTCTCCGTGGTCTCGACCGCGATGGTCGCGCTCGCGCTGACCTACCGCGGCGAGCCGACCGCCAAGGTCGAGCTGAACGACTCGGGCGTCTGGGTCACACGCGCCACGGGCGCCGAGCTGGGCCGCTTCAACACGGCCGCCCAGGCGCTGGACGCGACGCTCGTCTCGTCGGGGACGTCCGCGGACGTGCTGCAGGAGGGGACGACCGTCCTCGCGTCGGACCCGAGCCTCGGCACGCTCAGCCTGGTGGACGTCGCCGACTCGAAGCTCAAGGGCACGGCCAAGCTCCCCGCGAGCGCGCAGGTGGGCCTCGGCGGCGGTGCGACCGCCGTCCTCGACACCGAGAGGGGGCACGTCTGGGTCGTCCCTGCGGCCGGGGTCGCGTCGTTCGACCAGGACGTCACCGAACCGGTCGCCACGGTGAAGAAGGGCGCGGCCCTCGCGGTGGGCCCGGACGGGACGGTGCACGTCGCGGACCCGTCGGGCACGCTCACGACCGTCACCACGACGGAGGACGGCACCGCGCAGCACGTCTCGCGCGAGCACCTCGACGGCGTGGGGACGGGCGACGTGCTCGCGGTCACGGCGGTCGGCTCGCACGCGGCCGTGCTCGACGTGACGTCGTCGACGCTGTACCTCCCCGGGCACGAGGTGGAGGTCGAGGGCACCGACCCGGTGCTCCAGCAGGCGGGCGGTGCGTCGTCGTCGGTCGCGTACGCGACGACGACCGGGCTCGTCTCGCAGCCGCTCGACGGCTCGGAGGCGACGGTGCGCACCGCGCAGGGTCGCCCGGTGTCCCCCGTCCAGGTGGGCGACTGCACGTACGGGGCGTGGTCGGGCTCGGGCCAGGTGCTCCGCGACTGCACGGGGACGACCCGTGACCTCGACCAGCGCCTGGCAGGCCTGGACTCGGCGTCGACGCTGCGGTACCGGGTGAACCGGTCCAACGTCGTCCTCAACGACCTCTCCTCGGGCACGGTGTGGCTCGCCGCCGACCAGTTCCAGAAGGTCGACGACTGGGAGCAGAAGGTCCCGGAGCACGCGAAGGGCGAGCAGTCGGACGCGAAGGACGACAAGCCGGAGCAGGTCGACAAGCCGATCACGCACCGCACCGACAAGAACCGGAAGCCTGTCGCCAAGGACGACCGGTTCGGCGTCCGTCCGGGCCGGTCGACCGTGCTGCCGGTGCTGTCCAACGACACGGACCCCGACGGTGACGTCCTGGCGGCGCAGCTCGACGGGCAGGGGCCGGGCAACGCCGCCGTGTCCCAGGTCATGGGCGGCGACGCGCTGCTCGCCACCACCGACGACGCGTCCGAGGGGGTCTCGACCTTCCGCTACAGGGTGACGGACGGGCGCGGGGGCGCGGACACGGCGACGGTGCGGCTCACCGTCGTGCCGTACAGCTCCAACAAGAAGCCGGACCAGACGGGGGAGCCCGTCCTCACGATCGTGCGTGGGGGCACGGGCACCATCAAGGTCCTGCCGTACTTCCGCGACCCCGACGGCGACGACCTGTACCTCGCGGACGCGACCGCGAAGACCAAGGGCGACGAGGTCCGGTTCGAGCGCGACGGCACGGTCGAGTACCGCGACGCCGGGGCGACGACGGGGCGCAAGGCCGTCTCGGTCACCGTCTCCGACGGCCTCGGCGGGACGACCGAGGGCACGCTGTGGGTCGACGTCAAGGGAGCCGGCAACCAGCCGCCCGTCGCCGTGGGTGACCACGCGGTCACGCAGCCGGGCCAGCCCGTCACCGTGTCCCCGCTGCGCAACGACACGGACCCGAACGCCGAGAGCCTGCGCCTCGCGACCGTCGAGCAGCCCTCCGGGGCGAAGGTCACGCCGAACTACGACGCCGGGACGTTCCAGCTGGTCGCCGACCGGCCGGGGTCCTACGTCGGGACCTACCAGGTGAGCGACGGCCCCGCGGCGACGACCGGCGTCTACCGGGTGGACGTCGTCGACCCCGGCAAGGCGGCGGGTCCGCCCGTCGCTGTCCCGGACACCGCGCTCCTGCCCTCGGGCGGGCAGACGCTCGTCGACGTCCTCGCGAACGACTCCGACCCCGCGGGCGGCGTGCTCGTCGTGCAGTCCGTGGAGGTCCCTGACGGCGCGGGCGTGACCGTGGCGGTGCTCGGCCACTCGGTGCTGCGGATCACCGAGACCCGCAACGTCGAGAAGCCCGTGACGCTGCGCTACACCGTCTCCAACGGGACGGACTCGGCGGTCGGGCAGGTGCGCGTCGTGCGTGTGCCGCCGCCGAGCCGCCTCCACGCGCCCAACGCGACGGCCGACGAGGCGTCGGTGCACGTCGGCGACGTCGTGACGATCCCGGTGCTCGCGAACGACACCCACCCCGACGGGCTCGAGCTGCTGCTCCAGCCGAAGCTCGCGCGCGAGCCCGCGGCGTCGCTCGGGACGGCGTTCGTCTCGGACCAGGTGGTGCGCTTCCAGGCGGGCTCGAAGCCGGGCACGGCGTACCTCATCTACCGGGTGCGGGACAAGAACGGCCAGGAGGACTCCGCCCAGGTGACGGTGCACGTCCTGGGCGGCGCCGAGAACTCGCCGCCCAAGCCGCCGACGATCCTCGCGCGGACCGTCTCGGGCGGCTCGGTGACCATCACGCCGCAGCTCGACGGGACCGACCCCGACGGCGACTCGGTGCGCCTCACGGGCATCGGCTCGCCCGCGTCGAAGGGGACGGCCACGGTCACGGCCGGGACGATCGTCTACACGGCCGCGAAGACGTCCACGGGGACCGACACCTTCCAGTACGAGGTGCAGGACAGGCGAGGCCAGCAGGCGACCGGGACCGTCCGCGTGGGCATCGCGCCGCCGCCGACCACCAACCAGCCGCCCGTTGCCGTCGACGACGCCGTGACGGTCCGGCCGGGGCGCGCGGTGTCCGTGGCGCCGCTGACGAACGACTCCGACCCCGACGGCGACCGCATCTCGCTGGTCTCCAGGCTGCGGGCGCCCGACGGGCTCGAGGCCGGCACCGAGGGCAACCTCGTCGTGCTCACGGCACCCGAGAAGCCCGGGACGTCGTCGATCTTCTACACGGTCCAGGACACGCACGGCGCGCGGGCGTCCGGCGCGATCGTCGTCACGGTCGACTCGAAGGCGCCGCTCCGTGCTCCGGTCGCCAAGGACGACGTCGTGTCCGGCGCGGACGTGGTCGGGAAGACCGCGGTCGCGGTGCCCGTCCTCGCGAACGACTCCGACCCCGACGGCGCCGCGAGCGCTCTGACCGTCACCACGGCCCAGCCCGGCGTGACGGTCGGCGACGACGGCGTGCTGAGCGTGCCCCTGACCGACCGTGACCAGGTCTTCCGGTACACGGTCACGGACCCGGACGGGCTGACCGGCTCGGCGTTCGTGTGGGTGCCGGCCCTCCAGACGCAGGTCCCGACGCTGCGCGCCGACGCGCCGCCGCTCACCGTGCGCAGCGGTGAGCCGCTCAAGGTCGACATCCGTTCGCTCGTCCGTGTCGCGGACGGGAAGACGCCGCGCCTCACGACGGACGCGAAGGTGAAGGCCGTCAACGGGACCCGGGTCGTCACCGACGTCCACCGGATCACGTTCACGTCCGACGCGAAGTTCGTCGGGCAGGCGAGCCTGAGCTTCGAGGTGACGGACGGCACCGGCCCGGGCGACCCGAAGGGGCACGTCGCGACGCTGACGGTCCCCATCACCGTCACCTCGCCCCAGAACCTGCCACCCGTGTTCTCGGGGAGGCCCGCGGTCGACGTCGGGCAGGGCGACCACGAGCCCGGCACGACGGACCTCGCGGGCGCCGTGACGGACCCCGACGGCGATGCCCTGACCTTCAAGGTCGCGAAGGCGTCCTCGGGCCTGCACGCCGAGGTCGACGCCGACGGCATGCTGTCGGTGACCGCGGACCCCTCGCTCGCGAAGGGCTCGGACGGGACCGTCGCCGTGACGGTCACCGACGGGCAGCACCCCGCGGTCGCGGGCCAGGTCCACGTCGCCGTGGTGGCGTCGAACCGTCACGTGCCGGTCGCGGTCGAGGACGACGTGCCCGAGGCCCTCGCGGGCCAGGAGCTCGCGATCCCGGTCCTCGCGAACGACGTGAACCCGTTCGCCGACGACGGCAAGCCGCTCACGCTCACGGCCGTCGTCCTGGAGTCGGGCAGCGCGAGCCAGCCCGTCGTGCGGGGGGACGAGGTCGTCGTCACGCCCGACGCCGACTTCCACGGCCAGATCGCGCTGCGCTACTCGATCCAGGACGCCACCAAGGACCCGGACCGGCAGGTCGACGGCCAGGTCCTCGTCACGGTCCAGGGGCACCCGGACGCCCCCGCGAAGCCCGAGATCGGCACCATCGAGTCGCACCAGGTGACGCTCTCGTGGAGCCCGCCGAACAACAACGGCGCCGACATCACCTCGTACACGGTGACGCCGTCGTCGGGCGCGCCGCAGAAGTGCGTCACCACGACGTGCACGATCACGGGCCTGACGAACGACCAGGACTACACGTTCACCGTCGTCGCGACGAACGCCGCGGGCGACTCGGAGCCGTCCCCGGCGTCCGACACCGCGCGGCCCGACGAGCGCCCCGACGCGCCGGACGCCCCGACGCTCGAGTTCGGCGACGGCGAGCTCACGGTCACGTGGACGAACCGGACGTACACCGACCGGTCCGCCATCGAGAAGGTGAACCTGCAGATCTCGCCGGCCGCGCCCGACGGCTCGACGCAGCTGCCGAGCATCACGGGCACGACGACGGTCTGGAAGGGCCTGAAGAACGGCGTCGCGTACAAGGTGCAGGTCCAGGCCGTGAACGGCGCACCCGAGCCCTCCGACTGGGGGGCGTGGTCCGCGACGGAGACGCCGGCGGGCAAGCCCGCCGCTCCGGCCAAGCCGTCCGTCGCGCGCAAGTCCCTCGGCACGACGTCGCAGATGCAGGTCACGTGGGTCGCGCCCGTCGACAACGGCGGCGCGCTCACGGGCTACGACGTCCAGGCGCTGCAGAACGGCAGCGTCGTCACGACGGTCACGGCGAGCGGCTCCGCGACCAGCGCGACGGTCGACGTCGGCGCCGACACCACGGACTACACGTTCCGGGTCCGGGCCAAGAACAAGGCCACGGAGAAGTTCGGCGACGCCGAGTGGAGCCCCGTCACGGACGCGATCCGCGCGTTCGCCGCGCCGGGCTCGGTCGCGGGGCTCGAGGCGTCCCCGACGGGGTCGAACTCGCAGGTCGCGCTCACGTGGGACCGAGCGACGGCCGCCGGGCTCGGGTCGGGCGAGATCATGTACCAGTACACGGCGTGCGGCGGGGGCTGGACCGACGCCGGTGCGGGCGCGACGTCCGCGACGGTCACCTGCGGCGACAACGGGACGCCGTACACCTACCAGGTGCGCGCGGTCCCGGACGTCGAGGGCGTCGACGAGAACAACGCCGGCCCGGCGTCGTCGGCGACGGCGACCCCGTACGGGCCGCTGCCCGCGCCCGAGGTCAGCGCCTCTGCGGGCGCCGGCAAGGTCACCTTCACGTGGTCGACGTCCGGCAACGGCCGCGACTACACCGTCAGCGGCGACACCACCGCGAAGTCGGGGTCGAAGGACGTGGGCGGCACGTACCCGAACACGATCCGGTTCTGCGTCACCGTGACGGCGACGAGCGGGGCAGCGGCCTCGCAGCAGACCTGCGCGACGGGGTCGCCGACGAAACCGCACGTGGTCGTCTCGAGCGGTCCGCAGATGGACGTCAGCGGCTGCACGGGCTCGGTCTGCCACCGGTTCGACGTGACGCCGAGCTCGGACTTCCCGAGCGGGAGCCACTCGGTCGAGTGCATGTGGACCTACGGCGGCGCCGACCACTCGGTCGCGGGCCACAGCTCCCAGGTGACGCTCAACGCCGGGCAGACGACCACGATGGGCTGCGTCGCGGGCCACAACAACGGCGCCGTCGCGTGGGTCATCGTCGACGGCGTGTCGTACAAGGAGGACGCGATCACGTGGCCGAACTGACGGGGGGCCCGGTGGGACGTCGCGGCTCGGACGTCGAAGGGCCGGGTATCATACGCGGACGTGTCGCCCGTGCAAGGTGTGCGGCGTCTCTGACCATGCACCGACGACTTGCAGGGTGAGCAGTGGGGATTCTTCAGAGCCTGGGTTCCAGGCGCAGGTCCGTGGTGTCCGTGAGCACGGTGTCGGTCGTGTCGACCGCGATGATCGCGCTCGCGCTGACGTACGACGGCGAGCCGACCGCCCGGGTCGACCTGAACGACTCGGGCGTGTGGGTCACCCGAGGGACCGGTGCCGAGGTCGGACGCTTCAACACCGCCGCGCAGGCCCTCGATGCGACGCTGGTGTCGTCCGGCACCTCCGTCGACGTGCTGCAGCAGGCGGAGACCGTCCTCGCGTTCGACCCGAGCCTCGGCACGCTCAGCCCGGTCGACGTCGCGGACGCCAAGCTGAAGGGCACCGCGAAGCTTCCCGCTGACGCCCAGGTCGGGCTCGGCGCGGCCACGACCGCGATCCTGGACCCCGCCGACGGCCGCGTCTGGGTCATCCCAGCGACGGGCGTCGCGTCGTTCGACCCTGAGGTCACCGAGCCCGCCGCGAAGGCGCGGAAGAACGCGGTGGTCGCCGTCGGGGTCGACGGGGCGGTCCACGTGGCCGACCCGTCGGGCACCCTCACCACGATCACGACGACGGACGAGGGTACGGCGCAGAAGGTCACGCGACGCCACCTCACCGGCATCGGCGCGAACGACGCCCTCGCCGTGACGGCCGTGGGCACGACCCCGGTCGTGCTGGACCTGACGACCCAGAAGCTCCACCTGGCCGACGCGACGGTGGCCCTCGACGGCGCCGACCCCGTCCTCCAGCAGCCGAGCGCCGCGTCGTCGACGGTCGCGCTGGCGACGACGTCGGGCCTCGTGTCGCAGCCGCTGGACGGCTCTACCGCGTCGGTGCAGGCTGCGTCGGGCCGTCCCGTCGCGCCCGTGCAGGTCGCGGGCTGCACGTACGGCGCCTGGTCGCAGACGGGGCAGGTCGTCCGTGACTGCGCCGGCACGATGCACGACCTCGACCAGCACATCGACAGCGGCGACGCGACGCTGCGCTACCGGGTGAACCGGTCGAACGTCGTCCTGAACGACCTCGCGGCCGGCACGGTCTGGCTCGCGGCCGACGAGTACCAGAAGGTCGACGACTGGGAGCAGAAGATCCCGGAGGACGCCAAGGGAGATCCGACGGACGCGGCCGACCAGACGCCCGAGCAGGTCGACAAGCCGATCACGCACCGGAGCGAGAAGAACCACCCGCCCGTTGCCAAGGACGACAC
Source organism: Luteimicrobium sp. NPDC057192 (assembly GCF_042670205.1). Classification (NCBI taxonomy): domain Bacteria; kingdom Bacillati; phylum Actinomycetota; class Actinomycetes; order Micrococcales; genus Luteimicrobium; species Luteimicrobium sp. NPDC057192. The sequence goes on from NZ_JBHUWD010000007.1 coordinate 89,602, forward strand.
GTTCGGCGTCCGGCCCGAGCGCTCGACCGTCCTTCCCGTGCTCATGAACGACACCGACGCCGACGGTGACGTGCTCGCCGCCGAGGTCGAGGGCGACGGCCCGCCCAACGCGGTCGTCTCGCAGGTGCTCGGGGGAGACGCGCTCCTCGCCACGACGGACGACACGTCGGCGGGCAGCTCGACGTTCCGGTACCGCGTGAGCGACGGTCGGGGTGGCGAGGACACCGCGTCGGTCCGGATCAAGGTCGTCCCCTACGACGTGAACCACAAGCCCGAGCAGACCGGAGAGCCGGTGCTCACGGTCGTACGCGGGGGGACCGGCACCATCAAGGTGCTCCCGTACTTCCGCGACCCCGACGGCGACGACCTCTTCCTCGCCGACGCCGCGGCCAAGGTCAAGGGCGACGAGGTCCGCTTCGAGACCGACGGCACGGTCGAGTACCGGGACGCGGGCGCCGCGACGGGCCGCAAGGCAGTCACGCTCACCGTCAGCGACGGCATGGGCGGCAGCGCGCAGGGCACGCTCTGGGTCGAGGTCAAGGGCGCCGGCAACCAGCCGCCCGTCACCGTGGGGGACCACGCGACCACTCGCCCCGGCGAGCCGGTCACCGTCTATCCGCTGCGCAACGACACGGACGCCAACGGCGACGCGCTGCGTCTCGCGAGCGTGTCGCAGCCGTCGGGCGCCAAGGTCAGCCCGTCGTACCCGACGGGCTCCTTCCAGCTCGTCGCCGACAAGCCCGGCTCGTACGTCGGCACCTATCAGGTCAGCGACGGCCCGACCGCGACGACCGGCGTCTACCGGGTGGACGTCGTCGCGCCGACGACGAAGGCGGGTCCGCCCGTCGCGGTCCCGGACACGGCGCTTCTCCCGTCGGGTGGCCAGACGCTCGTCGACGTCCTCGCGAACGACACCGACCCGGCGGGCGGCGTGCTCGTCGTGCAGTCGGTCGACGTGCCCGCGGACGCCCCGGTGACGGTGGCCGTCCTCGGCCACTCGGTCCTGCGGATCACGGAGGCGCGGCACCTCAAGGAGCCGGTGACCGTCCGCTACACGGTCTCGAACGGGACCGACAGCTCCGTGGGCCAGGTGCGAGTGATCCCGGTGCCGCCACCCAACAAGCTGCACCCGCCGCACGCCGTCGCCGACGAGGCGACCGTGCACGTCGGTGACGTCGTCACGATCCCCGTGCTCGCCAACGACACCCACCCGGACGGCCTCGCCCTGCTCCTGCAGAAGAAGCTGGCTCGCGAGCCGGCCGCCTCGCTGGGCCGCGCGTTCGTGTCCGACGACGTCGTGCGGTTCCAGGCGACCGGTAAGACCGGCACCGCCTACCTCATCTACCGGGTGCGGGACAAGAACGGGCAGGAAGACTCCGCGCAGGTCACGGTCCACGTGCTCGGCGACGCCCAGAACACGCCGCCCGCCCCGCCGACCGTCACGGCGCGTGCGACGAGCGGCGGCACCGTGACGATCGTCCCGAAGCTCGACGGCATCGACCCCGACGGCGACTCGGTGCGCCTGGCCGGGCTCGCGTCGGCGCCTGCGCTCGGGACCGCCGAGGTCACGGCCGGCACGATCGTCTACACGGCGGGCGAGGGTTCCGTCGGCACCGACTCGTTCCAGTACCGCGTCATCGACCGGCGCGGCCTCGACGCTGTCGGCACGATCCGCGTCGGGATCGCCCCGCGGACCACCGTCAACCAGCCGCCGGTCGCGGTGAACGACACGGTCACGGTCCGTCCGGGCCGCAGCGTGAGCGTCGCTCCGCTGAAGAACGACTCCGACCCGGACGGGGACGCGATCTCGCTCGCCGGCGACCTGCGCCTCTCACCGGGGATCAGCGCGAAGCGTGAGGGCAACCTCGTGGCGTTCACGGCCCCCGACCAGAAGGGCACGTGGGCGGTCTACTACACGGTCGCCGACACGCGGGGAGGCCGCGCGACCGGCACGATCGTCGTGACGGTCGACAGCAAGGCGCCGCTCCAGCCGCCCGTCGCGCAGGACGACATCGTGTCCGACACCGACGTCGCGGACAAGAAGGTCGTGCTCGTCGACGTCCGCGCGAACGACTCCGACCCGGACGGCGCTCCGAGCGCGCTGAAGGTCACGACGAAGCAGCCGGGCGTCACGGTCCGCCCGGACGGGGGAGTCTCCGTCCCGCTCACGGACAAGCCTCAGGTGTTCCCCTACACGGTCACCGACCCGGACGGCCTGACGGACCAGGCGTTCGTGTGGGTGCCGGCGCTGCCGTCAGCCGTCCTCAAGCCGGACGACCCGAAGAAGCCTGACGAGAAGGACCCGACCGCGACGACGCCGCCCCAGCCGGCCGTCCAGCCGCTCACGGTGAAGAGCGGCGAGCCGCTGACCATCGACGTCCGCCGGCAGGTCAAGGTCGGCAGGGGCCTGACCGCCCGTCTCACGACCGAGTCGAAGGTCAAGGCGGTGAACGGCTCGCGCGACGTCCTGGACACCCACACCATCCGGTTCGTGTCCGACGAGCGCTACGCCGGCGACGCGTCGGTCTCGTTCGAGGTGACCGACGGGAAGACCGCCGACGACCCGAAGGGGCGCACGCTCGTCGTGACCGTCCCCATCAAGGTGACGCCGCCCGAGAACGTGCCGCCGGTGCTCGCCGGGAACCCCGCCGTGCGGGTCGGGGCGGGCGACGCCGAGGGACAGGACGCCGACCTCACGAGCATCGCGTCCGACCTCGACGAGGACACGCTGACGTACCGCCTCGGCACGGTGCCGGACGGGGTCGAGGCGACGATCTCGGACGGCATGGTGCACGTCGTCGCGAAGTCCGACACCCCCAAGGGCACCCAGCTCAGCGTGCCGTTCGTCGTCGGCGACGGGAACAAGGGCCACGACGTCGAGGGCGCTGTCGCCGTGACGGTCGTCGCGTCGAACCGGGCGCTCCCGGTCGCGGTCGAGGACGTCGTCGAGAAGGCGCCGCAGGGCAAGCTCCTGACCATCCCCGTGCTCGAGAACGACACCAACCCGTTCGAGGTCGAGGGCACGCCGCTCACCCTCGTCTCGGTGACGATGGACACGCAGAGCGACGCCAGCACGCCGGTGGTCAAGGACAACCAGGTCGAGATCACCCCGGGGGCGGACTTCCACGGCCAGATCGCGCTGCGGTACACGATCCAGGACGCGACCAAGGATCCCGACCGCCAGGTCGAGGGGCACGTCCTCGTGACGGTGCAGGGCCGACCGGATGCGCCGGTCAAGCCGGAGATCGGCACGATCGAGTCCCACCAGGTGACGCTGTCGTGGAGCCCGCCGAACAACAACGGTGCGGAGATCACCTCGTACACGGTGACGCCGTCGTCGGGTGCGCCGCAGGAGTGCATGACGACGACGTGCACGATCACGGGCCTGACGAACGACCAGGACTACACGTTCACAGTCGTCGCGAACAACGAGGTCGGCGCGTCCGACCCGTCGCCCGAGTCCGACACCGCACGTCCCGACCAGCGTCCGGACCAGCCCGCGGCGCCGACTCTTGAGTTCGGCGACGGCGAGCTCACGGTGACCTGGGCCAACCAGGCGTACTCGGACCGGTCGGCCATCCAGAAGGTCAACCTGCGGATCTCGCCGGCACCCGCGAGCGGCGTCTCGGAGATCGACGGCGTCACCGGGACCACCACGGTGTGGAAGGGACTCACCAACGGCACGGCCTACACCGTGCAGGTGCAGGCCGTGAACAACGCGCCGGAACCGTCCGACTGGTCGGCGGCGTCGGCTTCGGAGTTCCCGGCGGGCAAGCCGGCCGCGCCCGCGCAGCCGGACGTCACCCGGACGTCGATCGGCACGACGTCCCAGATGAAGGTCACCTGGAAGACGCCGAACGACAACGGCGCGGACATCTCGGGCTACGACATCGCCGTGATGCAGGGCTCGACCACCAAGAAGACCGTGACGGCGGCCGGCTCCGCCACCTCGGCGACGATCGAGGTCGGCGCGAGCACGACCGGGTACACGTTCAAGCTCCGGGCCAAGAACAAGGCCACGGACAAGTTCGGGGACGCGGCCTGGAGCCCGGCCTCCGCGCCCGTCCGCGCTTTCGCCGCGCCGCCCGCCCCCACGGGGCTCAAGGCGAAGGCGACGGAGCGGGACGGCACCGTCGAGCTCACCTTCACGGGCTCGTCGCTGTCGGGCACCGGTCTCTCGTCGAGCGAGGTGTCGTACCAGTACTCGACGGGTGGCGGCTGGAACACGCTGGCGTCGAGCAAGGTCGTCTCCGGCCTGTCGAACGGGAAGAGCTACACGTTCCAGGTGCGGGCCGTCGCCAAGGTCGACGGCACGTCGACCGAGGGTGCCGCGAGCGGCAAGGCGTCCGCGACGCCCTACGGCCCGCCGGACGCGCCGACCATCTCCTGGAACGGCTGGTCGGGCTCGGGCGGCTCCTACACGGGCTCGTTCGACGTGACGCTGCACAACACCAGCGGGCGCGACGTCACGGTGACGACGAACGGCACGGTCGGCTCCTTCACGGTGGCGTCGGGTGCGACGGTCACCAAGAAGGTCGGGACCGCGACGGTCGGCTACTCGTCGTCCGTCACGCTCAAGGCGACCAGCACCAACCCGGCGGGCTCGGCGAGCGCCACCAAGGCGTCGAGCGACAGCCCGGCCAAGCCGCAGCCCGTACAGAAGCTGTGGATCACCAGGGACCCGGCGCAGACCGTCTACCCGGGCGACTGCTCGTCGGCCGTCTGCCACCGCATGATCCTCAACACCGAGAACTACGCGGACGGCGGCAAGACCATCAAGGTCATGTGCCAGTACGGTAGCCAGACTCCCTGGTCGAACTACACGTACACCGTGCCGGTGACCGGGACCGTCAAGCTGCAGTGCGCCATCGCGGACTGGGACTCCAAGACTCACGCGCTCGTGTACGGGCCGAGCGGCACCGTGACGGCCTCCTACTAAGGGTCGGCCCGGCGCCGTCCCCGACCCCGACCTCCGACCAGAGAAGACAAGGACCGAACGATGACGATGACACCCGAGCAGTCCGCGTGGTTCGCGCAGACGTTCGACCGCCTCGCGGGCAACGTCGGCCAGGCCGTCCTGGGCAAGCCGACGACCGTCCGCCTCGTGCTCACGTGCATGCTGGCCGAGGGGCACGTGCTCCTCGAGGACGCCCCGGGCACCGGCAAGACGATGCTGGCGCGCTCCATCGCGGCGTCGGTGCAGGGCAGCCACAGCCGCATCCAGTTCACGCCGGACCTCCTGCCGTCCGACGTCACGGGCGTGACGATCTACGACCAGAAGACCGGGGCGTTCGACTTCCACCCGGGCCCGGTGTTCGCGTCGATCGTGCTCGCGGACGAGATCAACCGCGCCTCGCCGAAGACCCAGTCGGCGCTCCTCGAGGTCATGGAGGAGGGCCGGGTCACGGTCGACGGCGTGCCGCACTCCGCGGGCCGCCCGTTCATGGTGATCGCGACGCAGAACCCGATCGAGCAGGCCGGGACGTACCGGCTGCCCGAGGCGCAGCTCGACCGCTTCCTCATGAAGACGTCGCTCGGCTACCCGGACCGCGCGGCCGCCGTCGAGATCCTTGCGGGTTCGGCGCAGCGCGACCGCTCGGCGGCGCTCGCGCCGATCGTCACGACGCAGGCCGTCGCCGAGATGGCGGACCTCGCGGCGACGGTCCACGTGGACCCGGCCGTGCTCGACTACATCGCGGGTCTCACGGAGGCGACGCGTGGCGTGCCCGAGGTGCGCCTGGGCGTGAGCATCCGTGGCGCGCTCGCGATGACGCGCTGCGTCAAGGTGTGGGCCGCGAGCCAGGGCCGGAACTACGTGCTGCCCGACGACGTCAAGCAGCTCGCGCTCCCCGCGTGGGCGCACCGCATCGTGCTCGACCCGGAGGCGGAGTTCACGGGCACGACGACGGAGGGCGTGCTCGCGCGCGTCCTCGCGGACGTGCCGGCGCCGCAGGAACGTCAGACGGTCTGAGCCGCGAGGCCGCGGGAGGACTCCGAGAGGGATGGCAGGGATGGCGAGAACGAGGTCGAGACGCCTGGCGCGCGTGGTCGCGCCCGCGCGTGACGCGGTGGCGCCCGTCGTCGAGGCGCTGACGCCTGCGGCACGCACGGTCGCGAGGTGGGCGAGCCCGGTGACCGACGTCGTGAGCCCGCTGGGCTGGACGGTCGGCATCGGCACGCTGCTCGCGTGGTGGGCGGGGCTGCACTACCGCTGGGCGGAGCTCGTCGTGCTGGCCGTCGTCGGCACGGTCGAGCTGCTCGCCGCCGTGGCCTTCGTCCTCGGGCGGTTCCAGTACGCGGTCGACCTCGACCTCGCCGGCCACCGGGTCGTGGTGGGGGAGCGCGCGGTCGGCCGCATCCAGGTGACCAACCCGACGTCGCGCCCGCTCCTGCCCGCGGTGATGGAGCTGCCGGTGGGCGCCGGTCTCGCGAGCTTCCCGGTCCCGCGGCTGCGGGGCGGCGCCGTCCACGAGGACGTGTTCGCCGTGCCGACGCGACGCCGCGCCGTCATCCCGGTCGGCCCGGTCCGCTCGGTCCGCGCCGACCCGCTCGGGCTGCTGCGCCGCCAGGTCGACTGGACGGACGCCGAGAAGCTCTACGTGCACCCGCGGACCACCGGGCTCACGGGGTCGTCGTCGGGCTTCCTGCGCGACCTCGAGGGCCGGACCACGCAGGACCTCTCGAACTCGGACGTGTCGTTCCACGCACTGCGCGACTACGTCGCGGGCGACGACCGCCGGCACGTGCACTGGAAGACCACGGCCCGCACCGGCCAGCTCATGGTGCGGCAGTTCGAGGAGACGCGCCGCTCGCACCTCGCGGTGATCCTGTCGACGCGGACCGAGGACTACGCGCACGCCGACGAGTTCGAGCTCGCGGTGAGCGTCTGCGGGTCGCTCGGCCTCCAGGCGATCCGGGAGGACCGCGGCCTGACCGTCCTCAGCAACGACACGCAGCTGCGCGGCGACTCGCGCGCGCGCCTGCTCGACGACCTCGCCGGCGTCCAGACGCGGTCGCTCGCCGAGGGCATCGCCCAGCTCGCGCGGGGCGCGTCGCAGTCGGTCGCGGACGCGTCCGTCGTCGCGGTCCTCGTGGGCAGCCGGGTGTCCCCGGCCGACCTGCGCGCCGCGTCGGCGCGCCTCCCGCAGGACGTCCGGGTCATCGCGCTCCGTTGCGTGCCCGGGGAGTCGGCGGCCCGCCGCAACATCGCGGAGCTCGTCGTCCTCACCATCGGCTCCCTCGAGGAGCTTCCGTCGGCGATGAGGCGGGTGACGGGCTCGTGAGCCGCAAGACCTCCTTCGCCCCGCCCGCGGCCGACGCCAGGCAGCGTCCGGCACCGCGCGGCGACCGCTTCCCGCACGACGACCCCCGGTACACGGTCCCCCGCGCGCGCACGGGCGCCGGCATGCTCGACCTGCTGGCGCTCGTCGTGATGCTCGGCGTCGTGATCCTCGGCTTCGAGCCGGTCTGGGGGAGCCAGGGCTACCTCGCGCCGGCCGTCGGCGGCGCCCTGCTCGGCCTGCTCGTCGCGTGGGTCGGCGCCGCGTTCCGCTGGTCGACGCTGGCCGTCGCGGCCGCGACGATCGTCGTCTACTTCGTCGCGGGCGGCGCGCTCGCGCTCGGCGGCTCGACGGTCGCGCACGTCGTGCCGACGGCCGAGACGGCGCGCGGCCTGCTGCGCGGCGCCGTCTTCTCGTGGAAGTCGTTCGTGACGACGGCGCCCCCGCTGTCGTCGTTCCCCGACCTGTCGCTGGTCCCGTTCGTGCTGCTGCTGCTCACGAGCGTGCTCGCGGGCACGATCGCCTGGCGCGCGAGGCGGCCGGTGTGGGCTCTCGTCCCGGTCCTCGCCGGCCTCGTCGGCGCGATCCTGCTCGGCACGATCGTGCCGTCCCACCCCGTCGTGCAGGGCACGGTGCTCGGGGTCACCGCGCTGCTGTGGTCGGCGTGGCGGACGACCGACCGTCGTCTGCGTGACCGCGAGACCAGCAGCGAGGCCTCGGAGGAGGCGCTGCGCCGTCTGACGATGCACCGCGCCCGCACGGGCGCGATCGTGCTCGCCGTGGCCGCGGCGGCAGCCGTCGGGCTCGGGCCGCTCCTCGCGCCGGACCACGGCCGCGTCGTGCTGCGTGAGGACGTCGTCCCCCCGCCGGACCTGCACGAGTACGTGACCCCGCTCGCGTCGTTCCGCCACTACGTCAAGGACCAGAAGGACGACGCGCTGCTCACGGTCTCAGGCCTGCCGGCCGGTGCCCGCGTGAGGCTGGCGACCCTCGACGCGTACGACGGCATCGTCTACTCGGCGACCAGCGACGACCGCAGCTCGGGCTCGTTCGTGCGCGTCGGCGCCAAGGTCGCGTCGGACGCCACGGGCACCCCGGTGAGCCTCGACGTCCAGGTCAAGGGCTACTCCGGCCCGTGGATCCCGGACCTCGGAGCCCTCACCGGCATCACCTACGGCGGCGACCGGGCCAAGGACCTCGGCGACGGCACCTACTACGACGCCGTCACCGGGACCGCCCTCACCACGGGCCTGCTGCGCGCGGGCGACTCGTACACCCTGGACGCCGTGGAGCCCACGCCGACCAAGGAGGCGGACCTCAAGGGCGTCCCGATCCAGAAGCTCGACCTGCCGCAGCCGACGAACGTCCCGGCGTCCGTCCAGGCGAAGGCCGAGCAGTTCGTGGGCGGCGCGACCGACCCGCTGACGCAGCTCCAGCGCCTGCGCGACGCGCTCCTCAAGAGCGGCACGTACTCGAGCGCGATCGGCGACCAGCCGCCGTCGCGGCCCGGCCACTCGGCGGACCGCATCGACACGCTCCTCGCGGCCGAGACGATGGTCGGCGACGACGAGCAGTTCGCGGTCGCGTACGCGCTCATGGCGCAGTCGCTCGGGATCCCGGCGCGCGTCGTCATGGGCGTCTACCCGGACGCGAAGGACGGCTGGAAGCCCGGCACCGACTTCACGGCGCTCGGCAGCGACGTCCACGCCTGGGTCGAGGTCCCGTTCGAGGGCAAGGGCTGGGTCGCGTTCGACTCGGTCCCGCCGGAGAACAACAAGGTCCAGACCCAGCCGCGCAGCCAGCAGGTCCCCAAGCCCCCGGTCCTCCAGGACCCGGAGCCGCCGGCCGAGCCCGACCAGGCGGACACCGCGAAGGCCAAGGACGACAAGAAGAAGGAGAAGGACCAGGACGGCACGCCGTTCGACTGGGGTCACGCGATCGCCGTCGGTGCGGCCGTGACGATCCCGCTCGTCCTGATCCTGCTCCCGTTCGTCCTGGTGCTCGGCTACAAGTCGCGTCGCCGCCTGCGCCGCCGGCGCACCGGCGCACCGGCGGACCAGATCTCGGGCGGCTGGCACGAGGTGCTCGACGCCGCCGTCGACCTGGGGCACCCGGTGCCCGCGGGCGCGACCCGCCGCGAGACGGGCACGGCGCTCGACGCCGCGTACCCGGCCGCGGGGACGCTCACCCTCGCGCACTCGGCGGACGCCAGCGTCTTCGGGGAGGGCGAGCCGTCCGACGTCGACGTCGAGGCATACTGGGGCGGCATCGAGGCCGCGGTCGCGCAGATGCGGGCGTCGGTCCCGTGGCGCAAGCGCGTGGCCGCACGGTTCTCGCTGCGGTCCGTCCGGAGGACGGGCCGGAAGACCACGACGAAGGCGGTCGCGGACGACCCGCTCACGCCTCAGCCCGACTCGCGGCGCCGCCGCCGTGGGTCGCGACCCTCGGGAGAAGCACGATGAGCCCCGTCACCCTCTGCCCGCGCTGCGGCGCTGCCGTCGCACCCGGGGTCGCGCAGTGCCCCTCGTGCGGCGCGGCGGTCGCCGGCGCGATCCCGTCGCCGAACACGACGGAGCCGATGCTGCTGCCCGGTGCGCGGCCCGCCCCGGGGCACCCGGGGGCGGCCGTGCGGCAGGTGTCCGTCCCGACGGCGCTCACGGCGCACACGCTGCCGGGCTTCCCGGTTCCGGGCCCGGCCGCGCCCGATCCGGCCAACCCGGTGGGGGCGCCCCTGGGCCGCCGCGTGCTGGCCTGGCTGATCGACGCGATCATCGTCGGGATCCCCTCGTGGATCGCGGTCGCCGTCATGCTGCCGGGGATCCTCGACAAGAGCGCCGACGCGGCGTCGGGCACGACCGCCTTCACCCCCTCCGACCTCTTCCCGCTGCAGGCCCTCGTGTGGGGGCTGATGCTCGTCGCCGGGCTCGTCGTGGTGGGGATCGAGGGCGCGACCGGCCGCACGGTCGGCAAGCTCGCCCTCGGGCTGCGCACGCAGGACGTCGCGACCGGCCTCCCGATCGGCGTGGCCCGGGGGATCGTCCGGGGTCTCGTGTTCGGCGCGTTCATGCTGGTCTGCTGGGTCGGCGAGCTCCTCGTGCTCCTCAGCCCGGTGTTCGACTCGAGCCCGCGGCGCCAGGGCTGGCAGGACAAGGCGGCACGCGCCGTCGTCGTGCGGGTCGAAGCGGTTGCTCCCGCGGCGCGCCCCCTCGCGTCCGCGGCGGCGGCCCCGGCGCCGCCCGCTCCGACGCCTCCCGCGGCCGCCCCGGCCGCAGCCGCGCCCTACGCCGGGGTGCCGCCGTTCACCCCCGCGCCCTACGGCACGGCGCCGCAGGCGCCGGCGCCGTCCGCCACGTCGACGACGTCGGGAGGCTGGGCGCCTCCGGCTGCCCCGGCGCCCGGCGCAGCCGCCCCGGCCGCGCCCGCGGCGACCGGCATGGTCACGGGAGTCCCCGGAGCCGGCGCGCCCGCCGCGCCGCAGACGCCCGCACCGCAGTCGCCCCAGGCCGCGTGGACGGGCGGCCCGGCCGCACCGGCCGCCGCCGCCGGGCCGGGCTTCGACCTCGGTCTCCCGGACGGCTCGACCGTCCGGGTCACCGGACCCACGCTGCTCGGCCGCGACCCGGCGGTCCCGCCGTCGCAGACCGGCCCGGCGCCCCAGCTCGTCCCCGTGCCGGACCCGGGACGCTCCGTCTCCAAGACGCACGCCGAGCTCGGCGTCGACGCGCACGGCCTGTGGCTCGTCGACCGCGGCTCGACGAACGGGACGACGGTCGAGGTCCCGGGCGCTACGCCGGTGAAGGCGACCCCCGGTCAGCAGGTGCGTGTCCCCGCGGGCGCGACGGTCCGGCTGGGCGACGCCGCCGTGCTGGTCCGCGGCGACGGCCCCGACGTACCCGACGAGTCGACGGTCATCAGCTCGCGCCGCCCTCCTTCGGGTGGGGGCTCGTGGTGAGCGAGTCGGCGCCGGTGTCGGTCCGGTGGGGCGCGGCTTCCCACCGCGGCGCGCGGCGCAAGCTCAACGAGGACTCGTACCTGGCGTCGCCGTCGGCGTTCTTCGTCGCGGACGGCATGGGCGGCCACGAGGCCGGCGAGGTCGCGAGCGCGATGGCGATCGACGCCCTGCGGCCGCTGTCGTGGCTCAACGTCGTCACCGCCCAGGACGTCAAGGAGCGCCTGCACGTCGCGCACGACGACGTCTCGGGCATCGCGGCACCCGAGGGCCGGGGCGCCGGGACGACCCTCACGGGCGTCGTCGTCTCCGAGCAGGACGGGCTGCCGTACTGGCTCGTGGCGAACGTGGGCGACTCGCGCACCTACCACGTGGTGGAGGGCCGGCTCGAGCAGATCAGCGTCGACCACTCCGAGGTGCAGGAGCTCGTCGACGCGGGCGCGCTGACGCCCGCGCAGGCGGCGCGGCACCCGCGCCGGCACGTCGTGACGCGGGCGCTCGGCGCGGCGGCGCGCCCCGACGCCGACTACTGGTACCTGCCGCTCAGCACGGGCGACCGCCTCCTCGTGTGCTCGGACGGCCTCACGACCGAGCTCGACGACGACCGCATCGCGACCCTGCTCCGCGCGAACGCGGAGCCGCAGGCCGCGGCGGACGCGCTCCTCCAGGCGGCCCTCGCCGCGGGCGGGCGCGACAACATCACCGTCCTCGTCGTCGACGCCGTCGACGCGGGACCCGACGCGGAGAGCACGGCGCCCCGTGCGACGCACGTCCCGTCCCCGCCGCCGCCCGACGAGAACACGCGTCCGCGGCAGGACGGGGTGCCGGAGCAGCCGGCCGCCGTGGGGACGCACGAGCAGACGGCGGCAGCGGCGGCCGTCACGACCGGAGGAGAGGCATGAGCGGGTCGACCGGGGCTGGACCTGCGCGCACGGCGCGCTACGTGCCGGGGGCGGGCAACGTCGTCGTGCGGGGGGACGTGCTCGTCGCGCTCCCGTACGCCCCGGCGGACCGGTCCGCGGCGGTCTGGGACGCGCTCGACGGTGCCGCCGGCGTCATGGACGCCCTGCAGGTGCTGTCGAGCACGTTCGACGCCGGCCTGGCGGCGCTGCCGCCGTTCGCCGTGGTCGTCCTGACGTCGGGCGGCCGGGCGCACGTGCTCGTGCGCGGTGACGTCGAGGTGCGGGTCGACGGGCACGACGGGCCGACCGACCTCCACGGCCGCGACGTGTCGACGTGGACCGAGCGTGCCGTCGAGGGCGTGGAGGGCGTCAGCGTCCGGCTGGGCACCTCGGCCGGTACGGGCGCCAAGACCGACGACGCACCGACGACGCTCCCGCTCGTGGGCGGCGTCGTCCGCGCGAAGGCCGTGAGCTGGGGCTCGGACCGGTGGGTGCACGACGCCGCGACGTCGGGCGAGGCGCACGCCGCGGCTGCGGCCGGGATCCCGCCCGTGGAGCCGGTGGCGCCTCACGCCGAGGACGCCGCCGGCGACGTCGCGAAGACCGCCGCCCCGACGACCGGCGTCCCGACGACCGGCGTCCTGACGACCGGCGTCGCCGAGCGCGACGCCGCGAAGACGCCGGACCTCCCCGCCCTCGTGACCGCGGTGCCGGGGCTCGGCGCGGCGTCCGAGCTGACGCTCGCGCCCATGGAGACGATCGCCCCGGGCTCCGACGCGACCGAGGAGCCCACGGAGGACGTCGTCGAGCCCGCCGGGGACGCGCCCGGTGGCTCGACCGACGCCGACGCCGAGGCGCCCGCCGCCGCGACGGAGCCCGAGACGGCCCCCGCGGACGACGCGCCGCCGGCCGCGGACCAGCCCGTCGCGGACGAGTACGAGTCCCTGTGGGAGACCACGATCCACCGGTCGGTCGAGGAGGCCGCGGTCCGGCTCGAGGAGTCGGACGAGGAGGACGACGCCGCCCCGGTGACGGCCCTCGTCTCGGGCGTCCCGCGCGACTTCGCGCCCGTGCCGCCCGCTCCGGCCCCGCCGTCCGCCGCCCCGCCCGCGGCACCGGCCGCCGAGCCGGCCGCGAGCCCGGCCGCGGGCGGTCCGGACGGCTTCGACCACGACGGCCACACGGTCATGGGCTCGTCGGTCTCCGACCTGCGCGCCGTGGCCGCGGCAGCCGCGGCCCAGCTCGCGGCGTCGGGTGAGCTCCCGGCGTTCGCCGCCGGGCCCGGCGCGGCCGTGCCGGCCGCCGAGCAGCCGGTCGCCGGCCCGCCGCTGGTCGCGCGCCCGTGCCCGTCCGGCCACGCGAACCCGCCGTCGCGCGAGCACTGCGCGAGCTGCGGCGCGCCGCTGTCGGGGCAGACGCAGACCGTCGCGCGCCCGCCGCTCGGGCGCGTGCGCGTCACGACGGGCGAGGGCGGCGACCCGCAGGTGTTCCCGCTCGACCGGCCGCTCGTCGTCGGGCGGCGGCCGCGCTCCCCGAAGGGCGCGGGCGGGGGCGGTGAGGCCTCGCTGCACCGCATCGTCACGGTGGCGAGCCCCCAGCAGGACATCTCGCGTTCCCACGTCGAGGTCCGGCTCGAGGGCTGGAACGTGCTCGCCGTCGACCTCAACACGACCAACGGCACGACGCTGCTGCGTCCGGGCCAGTCGCCGCTGCGCCTGCACCCGGGCGACCCGCAGCTCGTCGTCTCGGGGGACGTCGTCGACCTGGGCGACGGCGTGACGCTCGCCTTCGAGGAGGTTCCGTGAGTCCCCGCCGCAACCCGACCGCGCCTCCCGCGATCCCGGGCTTCGAGCACGTCTCGCTGATCGGGTCGGGCGGGTTCTCGGACGTCTTCCTGTACGAGCAGAAGCGACCGCGTCGGCGCGTCGCGATCAAGGTCCTGCTCCACGAGTGGGCGAACGCGCAGCAGCGCGCGGCGTTCGACGCCGAGGCGGACCTGATGGCCCGCCTGTCGACGCACCCGTCGATCGTCACGATCTACGAGGCCGACATCGCGTCCGACGGGCGCCCGTACCTCGCGATGGAGTACTGCTCGCGCCCGAGCCTGGGCACGCGGTACCGCACCGAGCGCCTCGGCGTGGCGGAGTGCCTGCGGGTGGTCGTGCAGATCGCGGGCGCGGTCGAGACGGCGCACCGTGCGGGCATCCTGCACCGCGACATCAAGCCCGCGAACATCCTCGGCACCGACTACGGGCACCCGGTGCTCACGGACTTCGGCATCTCCTCGACGCTCGACGACGTCACGCGCGCCGAGGGCCTGTCGATACCGTGGTCCCCGCCCGAGTCGTTCGCCGACCCGCCCGTCGCGGGCGTCGGCACGGACGTGTGGGCCCTGGGCGCGACGCTCTACTCGTTCCTCGCGGGCCGGTCGCCGTTCGAGGTGCCCGGCGCCTCGAACGGCAGCGCGGACCTCGTGCAGCGGATCGCCGGCGCGCCCCTGCGGCCCACGGGCCGGTCGGACGTGCCGGAGTCGCTCGAGCGCGTCCTCGCGACGTCGATGGCGAAGGCACCGACGTCGCGGTACCCCTCGGTGCTGGACTTCGCGCGCGCCCTGCAGCAGGTGCAGATCGAGCTCGCGCTCGGCGTGACCCCCATCGACCTGCTCGGTGACAACGGCGTCGTCGCGTTCGACTCGACCGACGACGGCCCGGACGACGCGGACGACGAGCCCGGGACGCGCCTGCGCGGCGTCGTCTCGATCGACCCGGCGCCCGCACCGTCTGCCGGTCCCGTCACGCCCGTGGGCCGGCCCCAGTACGCCGCCCGCACGGACGACGCCGTCGGCCCGGTCGAGCGCCTGGGCTCCGGCCCGCAGGCGCGCGCCGTGCCGCCGTCGTTCGACGTGGCGGCCGCCCCGGCCCGCCCGGCCCCACGCGAGCCCGAGCGGCTCGCCGTCATCGACGCGAGCGGGCCGGCCCCCCGCACCGTCGCAGCGGACGCAGCGGCGCGCACCCGGCCCGTCTCCGCGCCCGAGCCCGTGTGGGCCGCGGGGAGCGGCTCGCTGCTCTCGTCGGGGGCCCCGGAGCCCGTCGAGGACACGGTCCTGCGCATAGCGCCCGCGGAGGAAGCCGCCGAGCCGGTCGTCGAGGCGCCGCGCAAGCGCCCTGGCTGGCAGGTCGTCGCGGCCGTCGTCGCGCTGCTCGTGCTCGCGGGCGGCGGCGCCACGGCGTACGCGCTGACGCGTCACCACGCGACCGCGACGCCGCAGGAGTCGGCTCCGGCCCGGGAGCACCCGGCGGGCACCGAGGACGACGGCCCGCCGAACGACAACATCGGCGACCTGGTCCCGTCGGTGACCAAGCTCAAGGGCACCGCCGACAAGGGCGGGAAGACGGCGACGTTCACCTGGGACTACCAGGGCAAGGACGGCGACACGTTCATGTGGCGGACGGTCACCGCCACGACGACCGGCAAGGCGCAGCCGACGTCACAGCCCAAGGCCGTCGTGCCGCTCGGCGCGGGCGGGAACGTGTGCATCAGCGTGACCGCGGTCCGGGAGGGCAAGCCGTCCATCGAGCCGACGAGCGCGTGCCTGAAGGGGGACTGACATGGCGGGGCTCCGCATCGAGTTCTGCGGCGAGTGGTTCGAGGCCGACCCGGAGGGTGCCTTCGAGATCGGCCGCGACGGCGACCTCGAGGTCGACGACAACCCGTACCTGCACCGGCGCTTCCTCGTCGTGACGCACGAGCACGGCATGTGGTGGCTGTCGAACGTGGGCACGCTCCTGTCGGCGACGGTGTGCGACGAGTCGGGGGGCGTGCAGTCCTGGCTGTCGCCGGGGACGCGACTGCCCATCGTGTTCCCGCGCACCACGGTCGTGTTCACCGCGGGCCCGACGACGTACGAGCTGCAGGCCGAGCTCGACGACGCGCCCTACGCGGACGTCCACACCGACGAGCTGCGCGGGCTGGGCGACCGCGACGCCGCGGAGGCGACGATCGGGCTCGTGCCGTTCACGACGAGCCAGCGCCAGCTCATCGTCGCGCTCGCGGAGCCCCTGCTCCGGCGGGGAGGCACGGGGCTGTCGGAGCTGCCGTCGTCGGTCGACGCGGCCCGCCGCCTCGGCTGGACGACGACCCGCTTCAACCGGAAGCTCGACAACGTCTGCGACAAGCTCGACCGGATCGGTGTCAAGGGTCTGCGCGGCGGACCCGCGTCGCACGCGAAGAACCGCCGCGCCCGCCTCGTCGAGTACGCGGTCGCGAGCCGCCTGGTGACGTCCGACGACCTGCCCCTGCTCGATCTCGACCCTGCCGACGCGCTCGCGGACGGCTCCGGAGAGGACCGATGAGACTCAAGCTGACGCTCGTCCGCACGCAAGGCACCAGCGACGACGTGGTCGTGACCGCGGACGCGGCGACCACCGTCGCCGACGTGGCACGGACGATCGCCCGGGTGGACCCGCACGGTCCGATGGCGGCCGCGGGAGGTGCGGGGTGGGGCCCGCAGGGCGGCCCGACCCTGACGCTGCAGGCCCAGCTCCCCGGTCAGGAGCGACCCGTGGTGCTGCCCCCGGACGTCCCGGTGGGCGAGGCGTGGATCGGCTCGGGCGCCGCGGTCGCGGTGATCGACGGCCGCCAGCACCGGTCGGGTGCGGCCGTGGGCCAGGCGCCGGCGCGCGTGGCGGTGCAGGTCGTCGAGGGCCCGGACGCGGGGCTGCGGGTCGAGCTGCCCGAGGGGAGCTGGACGATCGGCCGCGCGCCCGAGTGCGACGTGCGCCTCACCGACGCGCTGGTCTCCAAGCGGCACGCACGCCTCGACGTGGCGCGCGGGATCGAGCTGGTCGACCTCGGGTCGGCGAACGGCGTCGAGATCGACGGCGGCCTGGTCCAGCGGGTGCGCGTCGACGCGCAGGTGCGCCTGTCGGTCGGCAACACCGTGATGGTCGTGGAGCCCGTGGCGGGCACCGTGCTGTCGGGGGTCGAGGCGTCGGCGGGGCCGGTGCCGTTCAACCGGTCGCCGCGCGTCGAGCCGCGCTTCGCGGGCGTCGAGCTCACCGCGCCGGACGCGCCCCCCGAGGAGGAGCGGTCGCCGTTCCCGCTGCTCGGGATGATCGCGCCGCTGCTCATGGGCGGCGCGATGTTCCTGTTCACGCACAACCCGACGTCGCTGATCTTCGTGTTCATGACGCCGCTGATGCTCGTCGGCAACTTCACGACCCAGAAGAAGCAGAAGGTGCGGCGCCGACAGCGCCTGGTCGAGCGGTTCGACGAGCGCCTCGAGGGCCTCGCGGGCTCGCTCGCCACGCAGGCGAAGGCCGAGCACGAGGGCCGGCTCGCGGAGGCGCCGTCGACCGCGGCGACGCTCACGGACGCGGTGCGCCGCGGCCCCATGCTGTGGACCCGCCGCCCCGAGCACTGGTCCTTCCTCAACGTGCGTCTCGGCGTCGGCGCGATGCCGAGCCGGACCGTCGTCAAGCAGGGCGGCCGCGGGGACCTTCTGCCCGAGTACACCGAGCGCCTCGACACGCTGATCGAGCGCTACCGCACGGTCCCCGGAGTCCCGGTGATCGAGAACCTGCACGACGCCGGCGCGCTCGGCATCGCGGGCGGCCCGACGTTCACGCTCGGGACGCTGCACGCGCTGCTCGTCCAGCTCACGGGCCTGCACTCGCCGTCCGAGCTCGCGGTCGCCGCGATCGTGAGCCCCGCGTGGACGCGCCAGCTCGGCTGGCTGACCTGGGTGCCCCACACGTCGTCGCCGCAGTCGCCCGTGACCGGGCCCCACCTCGCGGACTCGCCGTCGAGCGCGGGGGTGCTCCTCGCCGAGCTCGAGGGCGTCATCCAGTCGCGGCTCGCGAAGAGCGGCGTGCGCCGCCGCGGCGCCATGAAGGTCGACGACGGCGCGCTCGACCGCGGCGCGACCGTCGGCAAGGACGAGGAGGGCACCAAGGCGCCGCTGCCGGCGATCGTCGTGGTGATCTCCGACGACGCCGACGTCGACCGCGCCCGCCTCACCCAGCTCGCGGAAGCCGGGGCCGACGCGGGCGTGTACCCGATCTGGCTCGCGCCCAGCGTGGACCGGCTGCCCGGCGCGTGCCGCACCTACCTCGAGTACGACGCCGCGGGCGCCGCCTCGGTGGGCCTCGTGCGGCTCGGTGAGCGCATCGAGTCGGTGGACGTGAGCGCCGACGTCGTCGACACCCAGAGCGCGTACGACTACGCGCGGCGCATGGCCCCCGTGTTCGACGCGGGCGCGATCGTCGAGGACTCGAGCGACCTGCCCCGCTCGGTCTCGCTCGTCACCCTGCTCGGGCACGACATGGCGGAGTCCGCGGACGCCGTCGTCGACCGGTGGCAGCAGAACCAGTCCGTGCACGACCGCACCCCGGGCGCCGAGCCGAAGCGCCGCAAGGCGGGCACGCTGCGCGCGATCATCGGGTCGGCGGGCGTCGACGCCATGCAGCTCGACCTGCGCTCGCAGGGCCCGCACGCGCTCGTCGGCGGGACCACGGGTGCCGGCAAGTCGGAGTTCCTGCAGGCCTGGGTGCTCGGCATGGCGGCCGAGTACAGCCCGGACCGCGTGACGTTCCTGTTCGTGGACTACAAGGGCGGCTCGGCGTTCGCGGACTGCGTCCAGCTGCCGCACTGCGTGGGCCTCGTGACGGACCTGTCGCCCCACCTCGTGCGCCGGGCGCTCACGTCGCTGCGCGCCGAGCTCCACTACCGGGAGCACCTGCTCAACCGGAAGAAGGCCAAGGACCTGCTCGAGCTGGAGAAGCGCGGCGACCCCGAGTGCCCGCCCGCGCTCGTCCTCGTGATCGACGAGTTCGCCGCCCTCGTGGGCGAGGTCCCCGAGTTCGTCGACGGCGTCGTCGACATCGCGCAGCGGGGCCGTTCGCTCGGGATCCACCTGATCATGGCGACGCAGCGTCCCGCGGGCGTCATCAAGGACAACCTCCGCGCCAACACGAACCTGCGTGTCGCCCTCCGCATGGCGGACGAGCAGGACGCGGTGGACGTCGTCGACGTCGCGGAGCCGGCGCACTTCGACCCGGGCCTGCCGGGCCGCGGGCTCGCGAAGACCGGCCCGGGCCGCCTCCAGGTGTTCCAGTCCGCGTACGCGGGCGGCTGGACGACGCGCGAGCCCGACCGGCTCGACGTCGAGGTCGCCGAGCTCCGGTTCGGCGGCGAGGTCCGCTGGGAGGAGCCCGAGGGCGAGAAGGTGCCCGAGCTCGAGGACCTCGGGCCCACCGACCAGCAGCGGCTCGTCCGCGCCGTGGTGAGCGCCTCGGAGCGCGCCGGGATCCCGGCGCCGCGGCGGCCGTGGCAGGACGAGCTCGCCTCCACGTACGACCTCGCGCGCCTGCACCAGCGGACGGACACCGAGCTCGTGCTCGGCGTCGCGGACCGCCCGGACCAGCAGGTCCAGGTGCCGGTGTACTTCCTGCCCGACGTCGACGGCCACCTGGGCGTCTACGGCACGAGCGGCGCGGGCAAGTCGACGACGCTGCGCACGCTCGCCGCGGCCGCGGGCATCACGCCTCGCGGCGGGCCCGTGCACGTCTACGCGCTCGACTTCGCCGCGGGTGCGCTGCGCATGCTCGAGACGCTCCCGCACGTCGGTGCCGTCATCAACGGCGACGACTCGGAGCGCGTCGTGTCGCTCTTCCGCACGCTCCGCGCCGAGCTCGAGCGGCGCGCGGAGGTGTTCGCCGCGGCGAACGCGTCGAGCATCGCCGAGTACCGCCGCATCACGGGGCTGAAGGACACCCCGCGCATGCTGCTGCTGGTCGACAACCTGCCCGAGTTCCGCGACCAGTACGAGGCCGGCGGCGGGCGGATGGAGTGGTTCGACGTCTTCCGGGACATCCTCGCGAACGGCCGCCAGCTCGGCGTGCACGTGGTGTTCACGGCGGACCGCTCGGGCGCCGTCCCGACGTACGTGCGCTCGCTCGTCCAGCGCAACGTCCTGCACCGCCTCGTCGACGACGGCTACCTCGCGTTCGGGGCGCCGCGCGACGTCATCACCGCGACGTCGCCGAACGGGCGCGCCATCGTCGACAACGTCGAGGTCCAGATCGCGGTCCTCGGCGGCACGGCGGCGGTCGCGGAGCAGGCGGCGGCGACCGCGCGGCTCGCGGACGCGATGCGCCGCGCGGGGGTCGGCGCGGCGCCCGCGGTGCAGGTCGTCCCCGCCGAGTACCCGGCGTCCCGGCTGCCCGCGAGCGTCGGGGGGCTGCCGGTCCTGGGTCTCGACACCGTGACGCTCGAGCCGGCCACGTTCACCCCGGAGGGCGCGATGCTCGTCGCGGGGCCGCCGGCGTCGGGCCGCACGAACGCGCTCACCTGGCTGGTGCGCTCGGTCCTGCGGGCGGACCCGGAGGCGCGCGCGTACTTCGTCGGGCCCGCCCGGTCGACGCTCGTGGGCTCGCTCCCGTGGGCCGAGACCGCCGGGACCGTGGACGCCGCCGCGTCGCTGCTCGCGGACCTCACGGCAGCGCTGACGGACGAGGACACCGACGGCCGGATCGTCGTCGTGATCGAGTCGATCAACGAGTACCTCCAGTCCACGGCCGACCGGGCGATCGTCGAGCTCGTGAAGGCCGCACGGTCGAGCCGGCACCTCGTGATCGCGGACGGCGAGACCTCGGCGTGGAACGCGTCGTGGCCGCTCTTCGCGGAGGTCAAGGCGGCCCGCCGCGGCCTGCTCCTGCAGCCCGACCCGATGGACGGCGAGTCGCTGCTGCGCACCGCGATCCCGCGGGCGCCGCGCAGCGAGTTCCCGCCCGGACGCGGGGCCTGGGTGGCGCGCGGCAAGGCGGTCCGGGTCCAGCTCCCGTTCGTCCTCGACGAACCGGCGTGACCTGCCGCGCCGACGCGATGGGGAGTCCTCCCCATCGCGTCGGCGTCGGCGGCTGGTCTAGCGTGCGTCGCGGGACGTGACGTGCGAGCCCGTGAGGCACGGGTGACGACGACGAGAGGGGTGGGGGATCGTGGCCGGAGGGTACGACCTGCAGCTCGACATGGGCGCTCTGCGCCAGCTGGCGGAGGACCTGAAGAAGGTCGAGGCCGAGTTCAAGGACGCGGACGACCGCTCCGAGGACGCCGCCGACGCGACGGGCCACGACGGCCTGCGCGGCGAGGTCCAGGACTTCGCGGACAAGTGGACCGTCAAGCGCGAGAAGATGCTCGAGAACGTGACGAAGCTCCAGGGCATCATCCAGCAGATCGTGGACACGTTCACCCAGGTCGACAGCGAGCTCGCGAAGGCGCTCGAGCAGAAGGCGGAAGGCTGAGATGGGCGACCACCAGTACGGCAAGATCCAGGGCAACCCGGACCTCGTCGGCAAGAAGGCCAAGGCCTACCAGGAGGTCGCCAACGCGATCCAGCGGTCCACCGCGACGCTCGACGAGATCGCGAACCAGATCGAGCAGAAGTCGCTCGCGATGGACAAGACCCGCGAGCTCGCCCGGGACGTCTCGTCGGACATCGGCAAGGCCCTCGACCGCTACCGCGAGACCGGTGACGCGCTGGCCGCGTACGCCCCGGCGCTGCGACAGGCCCAGGACGACGGCGACCCGTGGGTGGCGCAGATCGCGCACCTCGAGGGCTCGGTCCAGAGCGCGCGGACCACCGAGTACTACGCGCAGGGCAGCGAGCAGTCGACGTCGAGGTCGTCGTCCGCGACTCCCGAGGAGCTCGCCGAGGCGCGGCGCACCGCGCACAACGCGACGCGGGACCGCGAGAACCTGGAGGCGTCGCTCGAGACGGCCAAGAGCAAGTGGCAGGCCGCGGAGGACGCCAAGAACCGCGCCGCCGAGACCGCGAAGTCGAAGATCACCGACGTCGTCTCGGGCGAGAACGTGCACGGGCTCAAGGACGGCTTCTGGGACAAGGTCGGGCACGTCCTCAAGCAGCTCTACAAGGTCTTCAAGGTGATCTGCGACGTCGCGGGCATCCTGGCGATCTTCCTGTCGTGGGTGCCGATCCTCGGCCAGGTGCTCCTCGTGCTGGCGGCGATCGGGTCGATCCTGCAGATCGTCGAGACGATCGTGAAGTTCCACAAGGGCGAGATCGGCTGGGGCGGCCTCCTGCTGGGGGTCGGCATGGGCGTGATCGGCCTCTTCGGCGGCAAGCTCGCGGGCACGCTGACCAAGGTGGCGAAGTCCCGCGCGATCGTGAACGCCGCGGGCCGCACCAACTCGATGACCCGCCTGGCGACGCGCCTCGGCGGCGGGGACCTGGCCAAGGGCACCCAGATGATCACCGAGGCCAACCAGGTCGCGCGCAACTCGGACAAGCTCCTGAGCGTGAAGTCCGTCCTCAAGTCGCCGTTCGTCCGCTCCGACGCCATGCGGAACCTCTACCAGCTGAAGGACGCCGGCCAGGTGACGTTCAAGGAGGGGCTCAAGTACGCGGCGAAGGACGCGTTCGTGTTCCCGCTCAAGAGCCCGCTGGGCAAGTCGTCCGAGCTGCTGCGCAACCCGGTGCTGTTCCACAACGCCGACAAGATCGCGGGCGCCGCGGTGTCGATGCACCTGGTGAACTTCGGCGTCGGCGCCTACAAGGGCGCCAACGGCGCGATCGCCGCGTACGGCGGCGACAACGGTTGGACGACGTTCAACTCCACCGTCGGCCTCGCGAGCCCCGTGACGGACGGGCCGTACGTCCAGCTCGCGCAGGTGCCGGGCAAGATCGTGGACTGGGGAACGAAGACCGCCGACGCGTTCGACCGGATGGTCTGAGGTCACGATGGCTGGACGGATCAGGGAGTTCGGGCTCGGGCTGCCCGAGGGGTGGTACGAGGTGCCGTCGGGCGACGTCGCGCCTGCGTGGGCGGCGGACGTCGCGGAGCGCGCCCTCGCCGGCCGCGCCGCGCCGGACGGGGCCGTCGCGGCCCTCGCCGCCGCGCTGCTCGACGTGAAGGACGCCGTCGACGCGACGGACCTCGAGTTCGCGCACACCGCGGCGCTCGTCGAGACGACGGGTCTGCCCGTCGTCCAGGCGATGCTGACCGTCGTGGTGGGCCGGCAGGTCTCGGAGCCCGAGTACCTCGAGCAGCTCGACCACGTCGCCGAGGGCGTCGAGGGCGCGTCGGTCGTGGGTCGTCAGCCGATCGAGGCGCACGTCCCGGCCGGGGCGGTGCGGGGAGCCCACGTCCTCGTGGGGCACCTGCGCGAGGACGAGGACGAGGTGGGCATCCAGCTCGAGGAGAGGGTCCACCTGGCCGTCTTCCCTGAGGGCAGCCCGGACCTGGTGGACGTCACGGGGATCGCGGCGAGCGTGGGGGTCTTCGCCGACTTCCCGACGTTCGTCGTCGGACTGCTGGAGGCGCTCGAGGTGACGACGGGAGCGGGTTCGTGACGACGACACGGCAGGTCCGGATGGCGCCGGAGGACATGACGATCGTCCTGCCGGGAACCTGGACGCGGGTGCCGCTCGATGACCCGGAGACGACCACGGCGTTCGTCAAGCGGTTGGTCAAGCGCCAGGTCGGCACGGCCGACCGGCTGGCCCGGGCGCGGCGCGACACGGTCCAGGACCTCGTCTCGAACGCGGGGCAGGCCGTCGGGATCGGCGTCCACACGTACCTGATGTCGCTCGAGATCCTGCCGGGCGTGCCGTTCCCCGCGGCCCTGCTCTTCCTCGACGTCGACTGGCCGGACGAGGCGCGCGACGCGCGGGACGCCGGTGACCTCGAGGCCGCGCTCGCCGCGGGGTTCGAGGACGCGGAGCTCGGGGAGGCGCGGTTCGGCCCGTTCGCCCGCCGCACCGAGCTCGTCGAGCAGGAGGTCGGCGGCGAGACCCTCCTGACGCTGCGCCTCGAGTACGTCGTGCCCTACCCGGACGGTTCGAGGGTGCTGCTCGCGCGGGCCAACGTGCCGAACATCCCGCACGCCGAGCCGTTCGCGCTCCTGTTCAACGAGATCATCGACTCGATCACGTTCCCGTCGCCGCAGCCCGCGGCGTGACCGGTCGTCGGCGGGGCGGGGTCAGGCCTTCCCGTCGGCCTTGAGCTGGTCGAGCTCGGCCTGGAGCTGCGCGACCTGCCGCTTCGCGAGCGCGGCCCGCTCGGGGTCCGCCTTCTCCCACAGCCCCTCGAGCTCCTTGCGCGCGGCGGGGTCCGGCTTCGCTGCGCGCCACGCGAGATCGTGGACCCGCCGCTCGGACCGGGGGTCGGCGGCCAGCACGGCCGCGACCTGGCGCGCCGAGTCGGGCGTGCTGGGTCGCGCGCGGTCCGCCGCGCGCCGCAGCGCCTCGTCCGTGCTGCCGGCGCCGGCGGCACGCGCCTGGGCGCGTGCGACGAGCCGGTACAGCGCGAGGCTGATCGGCGTCACGAGGAGGCCGATCGTCATGCCGGACGCGATCCGCCAGGGGAGTGACGCGGGGCTCGTCGTGAGCGTCACCGCGACCGCGAGGACCACCCAGATCGCGACCCACCAGTACCCGATCTGCTCGGTGGCCCGGTACCAGCGGGGGACGGGTCCGGCGAAGCCGTCGAGCGCCGCGTCGACCCGGACCACCGCGTCCGACGGGTCGGCGCCGCCGGGCGCGACGACGATCGGTCGGCCGGACCTCGTCCCGGTCACGAGCCAGCTCACGTCTGCCACCGT
Organism: Luteimicrobium sp. NPDC057192; assembly: GCF_042670205.1. Taxonomy (NCBI): domain Bacteria; kingdom Bacillati; phylum Actinomycetota; class Actinomycetes; order Micrococcales; genus Luteimicrobium; species Luteimicrobium sp. NPDC057192. The sequence continues at coordinate 114,351 of NZ_JBHUWD010000007.1, forward strand.
CATCTCCCTCGACGTGTCGGGCGCTCCGATAGGGTGCTCCGGACACCCTAGACGGTCGGCCCTGCCGCGTCAGGTGCCGCGTCGGCCGCGTCGGCCGCGCCGGAGCCTGCGAGGCGAAGGCGGCCGGCAGCGGACCGAGTGGAGGGAGCCGGCATGACCGAGCTCGCGGAGGACCCGCGCGCGGTGGCCCGTCGGCGCGTCCGGCCCGGCCCCGCCGCGGTGGCGCTGCGCCCGCTCGGCTACCTCGGCATCGGCGTCGTGTGGTGCGTCGTCCTGCTGGTGGCGGTGCTCGTCCTGGTGGGGTCGGTCGCCTACGTCCTGACCGACGACCAGCTCGTCGAGGGCATCCGTGACCGGTTCTCCACCCCGGGCGGCGTGGCGGGCGAGGTGCTCGTCATCATCCCGATCCTCACGGTGGTGATGGGTCCGGTCGCGGCCTGGCAGCTGCCGACGGCGTCCTGGCCCTTGATGGTGCTGTCCTTCACCTTCGCGGTGCGCTCGGTGCGCCCGTCGTACGCGGCCGAGAAGCTCTCGTACACGTCGACGGCGCCGGCCGGCACGTCCTTCGGGCCGCCGACGACGAGCGACCTCGCCATGTCGCTCCAGCCGCTGCGCCGCAGCCGGTTCACGGACGCCGTGATGCGCTTCTACGTCGCGGGGTGGACGCTCGACGGCGCCATGTTCGTCGCGATGCTGCCGGCCGGGCTCGCGTGGACGACGGTGGTCGTCGGGCTGTTCCCGGGCCTCTCTCGCCCTGTGCACGTCGCGTTCCTCGCGCTCAGCGTGGTGCTCGTGCTGGCGTCCGTCGTCCTGGGCGTGCGCGCGTTCCGGAGGCGCTTCCCGGCGGTGCCCCGCGGTGGGCTCGCGGACGAGCCCGCGGGCGGCGCGGCATGAGCCGGCGCGAGGCTCCCGGTCCCTGGCAGCTCGCCGTCGCCGGCGCCCTCGGGGCGGCGGCGATCGGGCTGGTCGTCGCAGTCACGGTCCGGCTGGTGCGGGACGGCGCCGGCACGGGCGACCCGCTCGACGTCTTCCGCGCGCTCGGCGACGGGCTCTCCGACCCGACGACGTGGCAGGTGGTCGGCTGGTGCGCCCTCGGGGGCGCCGTCGTGTCGGGCGTCGTCGGGGCGCTCGGCCGGCGGCGGCGCGGCGGCCCCCGGTAGCGCTGGGGAAGGCATGGGGAGTCCTCCCCATGTCGGCGACGCGGAGGTGCCCGATACGGTGGGGCCAGTCGGGCCGCAGGGGCTCGCGAGGACCGAACCAAGGAGCTTTGTCATGGCGAACGTGAACGTCACCTACGACGAGATGCGGAACGCTGCGGGGCAGCTGCGCAACGGCCAGCAGCAGCTGACGGACACGCTGCAGCACCTCAAGCAGCTCGTGGACAACCTCGTCGCGGGCGGGTTCGTCACCGACCAGGCGTCGGGGGCCTTCCAGTCGTCCTACGAGCAGTTCACCCACGGCACGACGCAGGCCGTCTCGGGCATCGAGGGCATGGCGCACTTCCTCGAGCAGGCGGCGCAGACGCTCCAGGACGTGGACTCGCAGCTCGCCTCGGGCATCCGCGGCTGACACGGCACGACGACGGCGGGGCGGTGGCATCGAGCCACCGCCCCGTCGTCGTGCATCCACCGGCGGGCGGAGCGGAAGGGGAGGACGGCGCATGAACGAGGACGTGAGCCGGCGCAGGAGGCTGTACCTCGTGGGGGTCGCGATCGTCTCGGTCGCGGCGATCTGGCGTGCCGTCTACCTGGTGCGGACCGGGAGCCCGTCGGGCGTGGTCATCCTCGTCGCGATCGCCGTGATCGCCCTGATCGTCGTGGTGACGCTCGTCCTGCAGGTGCGCCGGATGCGCGGGGTCGCGCGGCGCGTCGCTCAGGCGCGCCCCGGTGCAGCCGTCGTCCCCGCCCTCGCGGCCGCAGAGCTGCGCACCGTCGCGGAGGCGCTGCACGTGTCCGTGCGCGGGCTCGGCGGGGTCGGCGGCACGCCCGTCGCCCTCGCGAGCCTGCCGGACCGCATCGAGGTGTGGGTCGGCCGTGACGCGGCCCCCCGGTGGGCGCTGCCCCGCGACGCGGTGCGCGAGGTCGGGGTCCAGCCGGCGGGCTACGGCGCGAGCCAGGTGGACGCCGTCTGGGTCGGTGCGCGGACCGGGCGGCTCTGGAACGGACCGGACACGGCGGCCGTCGTGCTGCCGGCGTACCGGCCGCTGCGCGCCATGTTCGGCGGACGGGTCGGTGACGACCTCGGACGTGCGGTCGCCGCGCTGACCGAGCAGCCGCGCTGACGGGAGCCGGCCCGACGACACATTGGTCCGGTTCCTGAGACGCCCTATCCAGCGGGCGAGACGGACGCCACACTGGTCGGGCGGGGCAGGCGTCCTAGACTCAGGGGAGCAGCACTCGGGCGACGCCGCCGCGACCCGGTCGCCGGGCGCTCGAGCCCCCACCCGTTGCCGGGCCCGTCCTCCGGCGGGCGAGCGGCAGCGGTCCGCGGACGGCGTCCGAGCACCACGGTGTCCGAGAACCCGACGTCCGAACACTCCAGCACGGAAGGCGTCTTACCACGTGAGCAGCAACCGGCCCTTGCGCGTCGCCGTCGTCGGCGCGGGCCCCGCAGGCATCTACGCGTCGGACATCCTGTCCAAGACCGACCTCGACGTGAGCATCGACCTCTTCGAGCGTCTGCCCGCGCCGTTCGGCCTCGTCCGTTACGGCGTCGCACCGGACCACCCGCGCATCAAGATGATCATCGACGCGCTGCACAAGGTGCTGGGTCGCGGCGACATCCGCCTCATCGCGAACGTGGACTACGGTGTCGACCTCAAGCTCGACGACCTGCGCCAGTTCTACGACGCGGTGATCTTCTCCACGGGGTCGATCCGGGACGCGGCGCTGCCGATCCCCGGCATCGACCTGCCCCGCTCGTACGGGGCCGCCGACTTCGTGTCCTGGTACGACGGCCACCCGGACGTGCCGCGCACGTGGCCGCTCGACCAGCAGAAGGTCGCGGTGCTGGGTGCGGGGAACGTCGCGCTCGACGTGGCGCGCGTCCTGTCGAAGCACGCCGACGACCTGCTGCCCACCGAGATCCCGGCCAACGTGTACGAGATCCTCAGGTCGAGCCCGGTCACGGACGTGCACGTCTTCGCGCGCCGCGGCCCGGCGCAGGCGAAGTTCTCGCCGCTCGAGCTGCGCGAGCTCGGCCACGTGCCCGACGTCGACGTGATCGTCTACCCGGAGGACTTCGAGTTCGACGACGGCTCGATGGCCGCGATCAGCTCGTCGAACCAGACCAAGCAGGTCGTCAAGACCCTCACGGACTGGACCCTCAAGGACCCGGCGTCGCTCACGGCGTCGCGCCGCCTGCACCTGCACTTCCTGCACGCGCCGGCCGAGGTGCTGGGCGACGAGGAGTCGGGCGTCACCGGTCTGCGGACCGAGCGCACGCGCCTCAAGGGCGACGGGACCGTCGAGGGCACGGGCGAGTTCCACGACTGGGAGGTCGGTGCCGTGTACCGGGCCGTCGGCTACTTCGGGTCGCCCCTGCCGGAGATCCCGTTCGACGAGCTCAAGGGCGTCGTGCCGAACCGCGAGGGCCGGGTCATCGACATCGACGGCGAGCACATCCCCGGCGTCTACACGACGGGCTGGATCAAGCGTGGCCCGGTCGGCCTCATCGGCCACACGAAGTCGGACGCGTCGGAGACGATCCGTCACCTGGTCGAGGACGCGACGGGCACGCCCGGCGAGGACGGGGTCCCGACGACGCCGCTCAACGAGGCCGCGCACGGCGACCCGCAGGCGGTCCTCGACTTCCTCGCCGAGCGCGGTGTGGACGCGATCGACTGGACCGGCTGGCTGCGCCTCGACGAGCACGAGCGCACGCTCGGCGAGCCGCACGGGCGCAAGCGCATCAAGGTCGTGCCGCGCGACGAGCAGGTGGCGATCGCGCTCGAGCGCGCGTCGGAGGCCTGAGCCCCCGATCAGCGCCTGTGACCTCGAAGGCCGGCGGGGCGTCGTCCACCGACGACGCTCAGCCGGCCTTCAGTCTGCCCGGGTAACGTGAGGCCATGGGACACCGTCACTTCAACGGCCTCAAGACCGCGCTGCTCTTCGGCGTGCTGTGGGCCGTCCTGCTCGCGATCTGGGCGCTGTTCTTCCGCAACTCGGTCGGCATGCTGTGGTTCTTCGTGTTCCTCGGCCTGGCCTCGACCGCGTACGGGTACTGGAACTCGGACAAGATCGCGATCCGCTCGATGCAGGCCTACCCGGTCACCGAGCAGGAGCAGCCCGTCATGTACCGCGTGGTGCGTGAGCTGTCGGCGCGCGCCAACCAGCCCATGCCGAAGCTCTACGTGTCGCCCACGCAGGCGCCCAACGCGTTCGCGACGGGCCGCAACCCCCAGAAGGCGGCCGTGTGCTGCACCGAGGGGATCCTCCAGATCCTCGACGAGCGCGAGCTCCGCGGGGTCCTCGGGCACGAGCTCATGCACGTGTACAACCGCGACATCCTCACGTCGTCCATCGCGGCCGCGGTCGCGGGCGTCATCACCTCGCTCGCCCAGTTCCTGCTCTTCTTCGGCGGGGGCGGCGACCGCCGCGACAACAACGGCAACGCGATCGCAGCGATCGCCCTGGCGATCCTCGCGCCGCTCGCCGCGACCGTGATCCAGCTCGCGATCTCCCGCACCCGCGAGTACGACGCCGACGAGGACGGCGCTACGCTGACGGGCGACCCGATGGCGCTGGCCTCGGCGCTGCGCAAGCTCGAGAGCGGCACGCAGGCCGCCCCGCTGCCCGCCGACCAGAAGCTCGTCGACGTCTCGCACCTCATGATCGCCAACCCGTTCAAGGCCGGCGCCGTCTCGAAGCTGTTCTCGACCCACCCGCCCATGGCGGACCGGATCCAGCGCCTCGAGGCCATGGCCGGGCAGCAGGGTGGCATCACCTACTACTGAGCACCTCGACCGACTGGAGCGCACGCCCGTGGCACTGAAGACCCCTGGTGAGATCGACGGAATGCGGGAGGCGGGGCGCGTCGTCGCCCGCGCCCTGCAGGCGTGCCGCGAGGCGGCCGCCGTCGGGGTGACCATGAAGGAGCTCGACCAGGTCGCCCGCGACGTCATCTTCGGTGCGGGCGCCACCTCGCCGTTCCTGAACTACCACCCGTCGTGGGCGCCGACGCCGTTCCCGGGCGTGATCTGCGCGAGCGTGAACGACGAGGTCGTCCACGGCATCCCCACGGACTACGCGATCGCCGACGGCGACCTCGTGAGCATCGACTGCGGCGCGACCCTCGACGGCTGGACGGGCGACGCCGCGGTGTCGTTCGTCGTCGGGAACGCGCGGCCCGAGGACCTCGAGCTCATCGCCACGACCGAGCGCGCCCTCGAGGCGGGCATCGCGGCGTCGACCGTGGGCAACCGCATCGGGGACATCGGCTACGCGATCGACAAGATCGCCCGCAAGGCCCGCTACGGCAACCTCGAGGACCACGGCGGCCACGGCATCGGCCACACCATGCACGAGGACCCGTTCATCCCCAACGAGGGCCGCCGCCACAAGGGCGGCGAGCTCCGCGCGGGTATGACGATCGCCATCGAGCCCATGTTCATCCTGGGCGGCTCGGGCGCCTACCGGTACGGCGACGACGGCTGGACGCTCCTGTCCCGCGACGGCGGCCGCGCCGCGCACGTCGAGCACAGCATCGCGATCACGGACGACGGTCCCGTGATCCTCACCGCCCTCTGAGAACGGGGCCCCGAGCCCGGCCCCACCGCGCGCCGTCCGCCCACCTTCCTGGCCGAACACGGGATCGCCGCCCGTCCGCTGACG